>QBZG01000023.1 GCA_003282435.1 SAR116 cluster bacterium AG-335-B03 | reverse complement strand
CACAATTTTCAAAACGAAAATAAAGACTTATTAGATTTAAAAAAAATTAGAGAGCGAATTAAGATAGATGTAAACATTAGTCCTAAATTAAAAGAAAATATATTAAATATTTTAAGTGAAGAGAAGTTTGGGTTGAAAGACTTTAATGTAAATATTTTAAATAAAAATAATGTTAATAATAAAAAATTTTTTGATTATATGGATAGTTTAAAACCAAATATTAATCAAAAACACCAGTCCAATAATTTTGTAAAGAATGAAAGCAAATCAACTATTGTTGAAAAAGATGAGAGCAAATCAACTAATGTTGTAAAGAATGAAAGCAAAATTAATACTAGGGGAAATAATCCTCTAAATAAGGAAAATATAAATATATCAAAAACTTTTGAAAATATTTATTCAGAAAATAAAAATATTAATAAAGTTGAAAATGATAAAAAAGAAATCATAAACTTTGTTAAAAAAATTAAGAAAAATAATCACCCAAATAAAATTTATCAATTACCTCAATCCAATTCATTAAAATATAAACAATTAAATGAGATAACTTCACATATTGATCAAAAAACAGTTGATAATAAGAATTTGCCCTTAATAAATAACCAAATAAGTGAAGCCTCTAACAATAATAAGTTTAATGGAAACAATTTAAATAATAATCAAATTTTAAACGTTCAACATTCAATACAAGCTAATAATACTGGTAGTAACTTTTCTCAACAAAATGACTCTTCATTTTCAAACAGTAGTTACAATTCTGTTCTAGAAAACTTTATTGATAATTTAGATTTAACACAAAAGGGTTGGACATCTAAGCTTACGTCTAGAATAGAAAAAGCTATTCAAAATGGCGGAGAGGAAATCGAATTTAATCTCAAACCTAGAAACCTTGGTTTGTTAAAGGTATCAGTTAAATTTAAAAATGGCGTTGGTAATGTTAAAATTGTTACTGAAAATAGTTTTGTTACTAGTGCTTTAAATCAGAATGAAAATTACCTTCAAAAACTTTTTAACGATCAGGGTATAAATTTAGACTTTTCAGCACAAAATGAAGGTAAAAAATTTGATTCTAGAAATAATTCGAACCAAAATTCACAAAATAATGATAAAAAAAATTCTACACAATCTGACATTAATATAAAAAATAGTGAAGATGAGAGTGATATCATAGCTAAAAACAATTCATCTAGACATATGATAAACGTGATTGCATAATATAAACAATATAGTAGTGAGAGAAAAATGGCAGAAGAAGTTGAAGAAGAACCAAAAAAGAGTAATTTATTAAAAATAATTATTTTTGTAGTTGCAGGTCTACTACTGATAGTAGTTGGGCTAGGTATTGGTTACTTGATTTTTGGTGGTGAGCCAGAGCCTGATCCTTCTGCAGAAGTGAATCAAATCATTGAAGGTAAAGAAACTGAAAAAAAAGAAAAAGAAAAAAGTGAAAATAACGAAGAAGGTGAAGAAGTTGGGGAAGATGGAATTATAAAGAAGAATGTCAAATCAATCCCAGAAGTTGATAGCTATGAAACAACATATTTTGAATTTCCTGGAGATTTTACAACAAATTTAAAGGGTAGTAGGAAGTTTTTACAAGTTAGTGTAGGAGTTTCTACTCAATATGATGAAAAAGTCATGGAAGTTGTAGATTCTCACCAGTTAGCACTTCGTTCAGAAATATTGTCGACGATAAGTGATTTTACAGAAGAAGATATTTCTGGAAGTGACGGAAAGAAAAAACTTTCAGAAAGGCTAATGGTTGTTCTCAATAAGAAGTTAGAAACACTTAATGAGTTTCCTGGTATAGAAGATGTGTATTTTACTGCTTTCATATTACAATAGAATAAGGTTGTAAAATTATGTCAAATACATCTCGAAAATTATCATCTGATGAAGTTTCTGCATTGATGGAGGGTCTCCAATCTGGAGAAATAACAGCAAATTCAGGTGTCAACAACGAGGTTGAGGTTACAGAATTTACGTTTGGATCAGATAATCTAGAACTTCTTGGAGATTATTATGCCTTAAGACTAATAAATGAAAGATTTGCAAGATTAGTAAGAAGTATTTTTTTGCCAATGATCAGAATGCAACCTAAGATTAATCCATTTCCTCCTGAGGTTAAAACTTATGATGAATATAGTGCTGGCCTCAACAGTTTTATGAGTTTAACCACTAGTAGGATAGATGAGTTAAGAGGTTCAATGTTGCTTGTTCTTGAACCTTCTTTTATTAGTGTTTTAACAAATTGTTATTATGGCGGAAAATTAGCAAATTTTCCAACTACAAAAGCTGAGTTTACAGCCACTGAAGACAGAATAATTGAAATAGTTTCAGACGGGATGGGAAAATGTTTACAAGCAGCTTGGAAAGATCTTATGCCCATAACAATCAGGCACCAAGCCAGGGAAATAAATCCACAGTTTGCTACTTTAGTTGAATCAACAGATTCAGTTATTATTTGCTCTTTTGTTGTACAATTACCTAATATTGACTCTGCTTCATTTGACATAATATATCCTTTGCAAACGTTGAAACCAATTGCATCACTATTACGTTCAAGAGTTCAGTCTGATGTAATTGATGATGATACTAGTTGGAGAGAGCGATTAGAAAAATCAGTGTTAAATGTACCTCTTCCTGTATCAGCTATCTTAAGTGAACCTTCAGTATCTTTATCAAATTTAGTCAAATATAAAGAAGGTGATATCATTAACCTTCCTCCAGTTGATGGGGTTGATTTTTTTGTAAATGAAAAGTTATTATTTAAGGCTGAAATTGGAGAAACAAACGGTCAAGTTGCAGTTAGTTTGAAAAACAGATTATAATTTAGTAGGAGTTATATTAATGTCAGAAAATGAAACAGCACCAACAAACGAAGAAACCTCTTCAGAGGGGGCTGGAATAGATAATCTTAAAGTTTTAGAAAATATTGAGGTTAAACTCACAGTAGAAGTTGGTTCTACAGAATTGAAAATTAGAGATCTCTTAAGACTAAATGAAGGTTCTGTGGTTGAATTAGAGAGATTAGCGGGTGACCCTTTAGATATATTAGCTAACGGTGTTAAAATTGCTAAAGGTGAAGTTGTTATGGTTGGAGAAAGGTTTGGTATAAGATTTACTGAAGTAACTAACCCTGAAAATCGAGTGCAAAAACTTTAATCTTCAAAATTTTGACAACTTATAATAGCAAAATATTCATATAAATCAGTAGTTTATTTTTTAATGGGATTGGCATCTTTTTTGCTTCTTTTATCCAAATATAAAGGAAAGCTAAAATGTCGCCAACAGCACCAGATTTTACAACTGCAATTGTTACTATTTTATTTTTATTAACGTTAGGTATTATAGCTTTTGTTATAAAGAAAAAAAGTGTTCCCTTAAAAAAAATAATTAAAAATCAAAATAATCTTGAAGTGTTAAATCAATTATCACTTAGGAATGGTTATTTGGCATATGTTCTTAAGGTTGGAGAAGAAAGCTTTTTCTTTGTTGGGCATAAGTCTGGAAGAGGTTCTTTAACTCAAATAAATTCTAATATATTAAATGAAGAAAATACTAAAAACAAAAAAATTGATAAATTATCATCAAAAAATATTGTTGATAATAAAACTTTACTTCCAAAAAAAATCAATGAGTCAAAACCTCTACAACATGTAAATATATCTGATTTATTAACTGCTCATAAAAAAGGTGGTAGAGATGCGTAAAGCAATTTGTCCTCAACCAATTAAAGGAATTTATTTTTATAATAGGCGAGAAGAAATTATTAATAAATTCAAAAATTTTTGTAAAATCGTATCTTTTTTAGTTACTATTTTTTTAATTAGCGGTCTACCAGTTCAAGCTTTTGGGGAGACAATATCTTCTGGTTTCCCTGCATTGAATGTATCAACTAATGGAGATACTACGGAATATTCGTTCCCCTTACAAATTTTGCTATTGATGACAGCTTTAACTGTTCTTCCTTCTTTAGTATTAGGAATGACCAGCTTTACGAGAATTATAATTGTAATGTCAATACTTCGTCAAGCTTTGGGAACTCAACAGACACCACCAAATCAAGTGTTAATAGCAATTTCCCTATTTTTAACATTTTTTATAATGGCACCAACTTTTAATAAAGTTTATGATAATGCAGCAGTCCCTTATATGGATAAAACTCTACCAGCAGAAAAAGCCCTCGAAACAGCTAGTTCTGAAATGAAACGTTTCATGGTCAAAAATACCAGAAAGACTGATTTAATTATGTTTTCAGAATTAGCTGGTCTAGAAAAATTTGATGAAGTATCAGATATTCCATTTCGAATTGCGTTACCAGCATTTATGACAAGTGAGCTTAAAACTGCATTTCAAATAGGTTTTTTATTATTTTTACCATTCCTTGTAATTGATATGGTCATTTCTTCTATATTGATGTCACTTGGAATGATGATGCTTTCTCCAATGTTAGTAGCTCTTCCTTTTAAATTATTACTATTTGTCTTAGTTGACGGTTGGAGTATGACGGTTGGTTCTCTAGTAAGTACATTTGCAGCGGGATAAAAAATGAATTTTGATGAAAATATTAGTATGTTAAGTATGGCCTTTTATCAAGTTTTACTGGTATCAGGTCCCATTTTAGCTTTAGCTCTAGGTATTGGTCTTTTTATAGGAATTATTCAGGCTGCAACTTCTATTAATGAAATGACGTTAAGTTTTGTTCCAAAAGTTGTAGTTGTAATGTTAGGCATAGGGTTGTTAGGTAATTTTTTTATGATGGGGTTAGTTGATTACTTTAACTTTATTTTTGACCAAGTTGCTGGTGTAGGACAAAATTAAATTTGAGAGAAATTTATTATGTATGGATCAGAATTAAGTCTTCCTGGAGTGAATTTATTCAACCTATACCAGTATCTATTAATCTTTTTTGTAGCATCATTGCGTATTTCCTCATTTTTAATAAGTGCACCATTTTTCTCCTTAGGTGGTATTCCATTGCAAGTAAGAATTGTAGCTAGCATTAGCCTTACAGCCTTTTTATTTCCAGTTATTAAAGTACCTGATATTCAAAATATGCTAGGTTTTAACCTGTTCATACTAATTTTATCAGAAATAGGAATAGGTTTATCTGTAGGGTTAATTTTAAATATTATATTTTCAGCCGCAGCTGTTGCTGGTGAAAAGATTGCTTCTACTGCAGGACTTTCAATGTCTAGTATGATTGACCCACAATCAGGCGGACAGACGTTAGTTCTAAGTACTGTTTTAATGTTATTTTTAATTTCGTGCTTTTTATCTTTAGATGGACACTTGTTTATAATCAAAATGTTATTGGAAAGTTATACATATTTACCAATCGGCATATTTCTAAATTTTTCCCAAGTAAGTGAAATTGCTGTTAATACTTTTGGAAATATGCTTTATTTGGCTGCACTTATTAGCTTACCAGTGGTAGGTGGATTATTATTAATACAATGTTCTATTGGTATTATTACAAGATCTGCTCCTTCACTTAACCTTTTTTCATTTGGTTTTCCAATATCCCTAATAAGTATTTTTATATTTTTGTATGCAGGAGTAGGTCCTATTTCAGATGCATTTTCTGATTTAACAGGAACAGCCATAAACTTGATTTACGAAGTACTTCAATCATCTGAGAATGGAAGTTTATAAATGGCTGAAGAAGACAATTCACAAGATAAAACCGAAGAACCGTCACAACGAAAACTTGATAAAGCAGCTGAGGACGGCCAAGTACTATCCTCAAAAGAAATGTTCGTATTTACGACTTTAATAATGGGCTTGATGGTATTAACATCAATACCTTTTTTTGCTAGAGATTTTTTAAGTCTCTGGAAAATGTTTTTCTTATTTGACTTAAATTATATTATTAACGTATCTCCAATTTCAGGAATGGAGAAATTGATTAAATATGTAATATATATAACTTTAATCATAGGCGTTCCTCTAATACTTACAATTTTATTTACCCAAATGGCTGTAGGAGGTATTAACTTTGCTCCTAAGGGTTTTCATTTTAAATCTAATAGAATTAATCTTTTATCGGGTTTAAAAAGAATATTTTCATCAAAAGGCCTAGTTGAATTAATTAAGTCTTTATTTAAAGTCGGGTTGCTAGGTGGGATCACCTACGGTGTCATATACGTCAACATTAAAGATATTATTAATTTGTCAGAACGTAACCTATACAGTGCTTTGTCAAACCTTCTTAATAATTTTCCTCAATTAACAATTGCCTTACTAATAGCTCTAGGTTTCATAGCCATTTTTGACTTTATTTGGCAAAAATACATACATGTAGAAAAATTAAAAAATGACAATTAAGGAAGTTAAAGACGAACATAAAGATACTGACGGATCGCCAGAAGTTAAACAAAAAATAAGAAGATTACAAAATGAAATTTCTAATAGAGCTGCAACCCAATCAGCTGCTCTTGACAATGTTAAAGATGCTTCAGCAATAATAACTAATCCTACACACTTTGCAGTAGCCATAAAATATGATGTAGGTGAGACTGGAGCACCAACAATTTTAGCAATGGGTAGGGGAATGATGGCTGAAAAAATAATAAAATTAGCTAATGAAAATCAAATAACTGTTTTTCAAAGTCCTTTACTAGCTAGAGCCCTTTATTTTACTGGGGAAATAGGCAAGGAAATTTCAGAAAATTTATATTCAGCAGTTGCTTCAGTTTTAGCATATATCTTTAAAATTGAAAGAGGTGAGGAATCTGACTATCCTGATTTTGAATTACCTGATGATATGAGTTTTGACGAATATGGTAAAACAGTAACTGAAAATATGGAGAGAAAGTGAAAAAAAGAAAAACTTTTGGACAGATAATTATTACGGCAATGTTTTTATGGTCAGCACTTTTATGCCATTTTGAAGCAAGTTCGCTCAGAGAAGAGGGCGATTTATCAAACGCAATATTATATTGGTTTTTTGGTTTTACTGCGGTCATGGGAGCATTAAGATTTAAAATTGCGGAATTAATATATGGGTTACTTGAGTTAATAAATAAAAATAAAGAATAGAATTGATGATTAACAATAAAAATGAAAAGAAAATAGTTAAATGTAGTGGGTGCTATTATTTCTTTATTACTTATAAGAAGGAACGTCCATGGGGCTGTAAGAAATTTGGTTTTATTTCTAAATCTATCCCTGCGATTGAAGTTTTTAGTACAACTGGTATAGAATGTGCATATAGAAAAGAAAAGAATATATAATTATCATGTTTAGACAATTTTAATGGTTTTATAGGATTTATAAAATGGATACTAAAATGGAAGCTGTACAAGAAAGTATTAAATTAGCTTTAGATGCAGCTGATGCGGCTACTGATGTAACCTCAGAATATAATAAAGTTAAAAAAGCTCACGCATTATTGGAGGCTAAAGTGAAACAAATTCATAAATACACTACTGTTGTTTTTTTATCATCTATTATTTCAGGGTTAGTTGTTATAACCGTAAGTGCATTTTTATTTATGCGGTCATCTGACAAATTAACTAACATGACTGAAACAAGTAGAGAGGCTTTAGTTGTTTTTGCAGAAAATGTAGACGGCGTTAATGCATCATTAAAAAATCTTGACGAAGCAATAAAAAAACAAGGTGATTTGTTAGCTGTTAATGAAAAATTGGTAGCTAATCTTGATAAGATTGAAAAGCGTGTCGAAAAATCCAATGAAAATACTATTGGTGAGCTACAATTAATTACAACTACCTTGATAAATGAGTTGAGTAAAAATTCAAAAATTAGTGTTGAAAACAACAAAAAACTAAGTGCAGACTTAGCAAAACTTAATCGTTCCAATAGTAAAACTATATCTAAAGCTATACAGCAAATAAGCAACAAAGCCATATATAAACAGATAGTAGCTAATCAGGCTATACAAGCTCAACAAATTTCTAAACTTGTAAAGCAAAATAATAATGTTTTAGGAAAGATTGCAGATAAAACTAGTAGAATTAAGTATCCATAATATTATAAAATTTGTTTTTGTGAGTTTGATTATATGAATGAAGAAATTGAAACTGAAATAGACTTTTTACAAATTAAGGCTATAAGAACTTCTTCTAATGCATTTGTTATGAAGTTAGCGGAAGGGGATATTATAATAGCTCTTGATGGATTAATAGTTAATAAAAGTTATGATGATTTAACAAAAGAATTGAATGAAATCGAAGACAAAAAAATTCTTACTTTATATAGAGATGGAGTTTTTTTTTAATACTTTTGTTTATGGTTCTTTGGGCGTTATATGTGAAAGTGTCAATTCTAACACAATACCTGATTTAAAAAAATTAGATCCTAATGATTATTTTAATCAAGATGATTTTTATTTTCAATTTGAAGTTTATAAAAAACCTCGAAAAACAGCTATTCTTCTAAACACTTTTCCTACAATTCTTGCGAGTCTTGCTCCACCATTGTGGATGTTACAAAATAGATTATGGACTTTTTTATGTATTTCTTTAGTTTTTTATTGGTTCCTTTTAATGATTTCCCCATGGTTCTTCTTTATTGGTTGGATATTAAAGTCATGGCACGTTGGGAATAGTCAGATTGATATTTTGAGATTTTTTTATAGGATGCATAATTACAGATTAAGTTTGAGCTTTTGTGCAAAAAGTGAAAAAGAAGCCCAAGAGACAGCAAGGCGATTTGATGATAAGGTTGATTTTAATTATTCCTATCTTGAACCTGTTGCATTAGAGGATTGATTTAATTTCATTATGTCAATCTTATCACCCTTATAGAGTTTATCTAAAAAAACTATTTCTATAATATTTTTTGCTACTTCACTTGGCTTTTGAAGTTTTCTTGTATCTTCCCCAGGCATTGCTTGATTTCTCATTTTTGTATTAGTTTTACCCGGATTAATTAAAAATATAGACAATTTATTATGTTTATTTTCAGCCGACCATATTTTAATCATATGTTCTAGAGAAGCTTTAGACACGGCATATGCTCCCCAAAATGGTCTAGGTTCAATAGCAACACTTGAAGTTAAAAAACAAGCTTTGGGTTTATGGCTTTTTTTTAAAAGTGCTTCACATGAACGGATTAGTCGATGATTGCTTATTGTATTTACCATCATTACTTCCAAGAATTCATCACTACTTTGATGGTGTATAGGCCCTAAAGTACCTAGGACGGCAGCGTTAGCAATCAAAATATCCAATCTCCCCCAACGTTTAAACATCTCTATTCCTAGATTATCTAAACCATTCAAGTCCTTCATATCTAATTTAACTAAAGTACAAGTGCCTCCATTATCAATAATAGATTTCTCAGTTTTCATTAGTCTTGATACAGATCTAGCAGTTATTATAGTGTGAACATTTTTCATTGACAGCTGTTTTGCAATCTCAGCACCAATCCCACTACTGGCACCGGTTATCAAGGCAATTTGTTTATCTTTTTTCATTGATTTTTTTATTTATTTCTAGAATTTCAGAAACGTCTATTGGATACTCTCCTGTAAAACAATGATCTGTGAATTGAGGTGTTATAGGGTTTCTTTTGTCACATCCCATCGCTTTATAAGTTCCAGCCAAAGATAAAAAAAACAAAGATTTTGCTCCAACAAGTTTAGTCATTTCATTTAAATCAGACTGTGATGCAATTAATTCATTATAGTTTGGTGTATCAATTCCATAGAAATCAGGATGCATAATAGGAGGGCATGAAATTCCTAAATGAACTTCTTTTGCTCCAGCTTCATAAACCATTTTTACAATTTTGCTCGCAGTAGTCCCTCTAACTATTGAGTCATCAATTAAAATAACTTTTTTATTTTCTATGCAAGATTTATTAACACTATGTTTAAGTTTAACCCCAAATTGTCGTATTGTTTGTGAAGGCTCTATAAATGTTCGCCCTACATAATGGCTTCTTATAATGCCTAGTTCAAATGGTATAGAAGATTTTTGTGAAAAACCTATTGCAGCAGAAACACCTGAGTCAGGGATAGGAACAACTACATCTGCTGCAACACTATTTTCTTTTGCTAGTTGCTCTCCTAGAGATTTTCTGTAAGTGTAAACTGTCTTCTTCCCGACCATACTATCTGGACTTGCGAAATAAATTCTTTCAAAAATACAAGGTCTTTCAGGAACTCTTTTAAAAGGTTTGATTGATTCGGTACTATTTTCTGTAATTATAATAATCTCTCCATTTTCTACATCTCTTATGTATTTGGCTCCAATCATATCAAGAGCACAAGTTTCTGAAGCTAGAACAGGAGAACCATCTTTTTCACCTAAAACTAAAGGCCTAATACCAAATGGATCTCTTACTCCAATCAGCTTTTTGTTAGTAAGTATTATAAGAGAATAAGCACCTTTAATTTGTTTGAGAGCATCTATTAACTTATCAATAAGTTTTTTCTTTTTAGATTTCGCAACTAATTGTAAAATAATTTCTGTATCAGACGATGTTTGAAAAATAGACCCACTTTCAACTAATTTTTTTTTAATTGAATATGTATTAGTTAAATTTCCATTATGTGCGCATGCAAAACCACCAATTGCTAAATTTGCAAATAATGGTTGCAAATTTTCGGGCTTAGATTCACCAGTCGTAGAATATCTTACATGACCAATTGCTGTTTTTCCTGGGAGTTGAGATAATATATTGGTATTATTGAAGTTGTCTCCAACCAATCCTTGCTTGCGTACTGAGTGAAAGTTATTACCGTCAAAACTAACTATACCAGCACCCTCTTGACCTCTATGTTGAAGAGAATGTAGTCCTAAAGTTGTTAATACAGAAGCTTCCTCAGTTCCAAATATACCAAATACGCCACATTCATCCATATATCGATCGGTATCTTTACAATACATTAAAAATCCTTAAAGTTTCTCTTCTTGTAAATTTTGTTTTTTATTCTGATTGTCTCCTTGCTCAACTTGTTCAACAAAATAATCACTTAAAGCCTCAGTAGTATTCTTTAAATATTGATAAGTATAAGCTTCTAAAATTAAATCTGGTAATTTTTTTTCTTTGCCTATTAAGTAAAGAAATCCAAGATAAAATAAAATAACTATTAATGCACCTCTTAAAGCACCAAATAGAAATCCAAAAACTTTATCTAAAAATAAAATCTCAGAAAAATTGAATTTTGGTGACAACCATTTTGAAATCAGGTGTGAAATAAATAAGGTTGCTAAAAAAGGAAAGCTAAATGCAATCACGTCAACTACAATCTTTTGAGATATATATTCTACTAACTCTAATTTAAATTTTTCAAATAAATTATATGCTACAAATAAAGAAAAGATCCAAGAAATTATACTAAAAGTTTCTTTTATAAAACCTCTAAATGTAGCCACTATACAAGAAGTCAGAATAATTATTAAAATAAATATATCAACTATATTAAAGTAGATGTTATTCATAAATTCCATTAGTTCAAATCATTCATAGTATCTTTATAAATTAAATTTACCAAATCACTTAATAGACTAATAGAGTTATATTTCATATTTTTTTCTATTATGACTCTTTGTTTATTAGGTAAGTATATTTGATTAAACCCAAGTTTTAATGCTTCTTTAATTCTCACTTCTGGCTGATTAACTTTTCTAATTTCACCTGAAAGACCAACTTCTCCAAAAAAAATACCAGAAAAAGATAAAGGAACATTTTTTACGGATGAAATAATTGCTGCTGCGACAGCTAAATCAGCTGCTGGTTCAAAAATTCTAATACCACCAGCAATATTTAGAAAAATATCCATGTTTGATAAGTGAATTTTGCATCTTGCTTCGAGAACAGCGCATAACATTGAAAGCCTAGATATATCCCATCCTACAATAGTTCTCCTTGGAGAGGCAAGCGTTGATGGAGTTACTAACGCTTGAACTTCTACTAAAAGAGGTCTGGTTCCTTCCAAACCAGCAAAAATTGCAGTTCCAGAAATATTTTTTTGTCTATCTGATAAAAATAAAGCCGAAGGGTTTTTGATTTCTTTAAGACCATCTCTTAACATTTCAAAAACACCTATTTCGTTTGTAGGACCAAATCTATTTTTAATACTTCTTAAAATTCTATACTGAAAATTATTATCTCCATCAAAATATAAAACTGTATCAACCATGTGTTCTAAAACACGAGGTCCAGCAATTGAACCATCTTTAGTTACATGTCCAATTAAAATTAGAATAGAGTTTGATTTTTTTGCGGCAATAATTAATTCATGCGTACTTGCTCTTACCTGTGACACAGTTCCTGGGGAGCTATCTAATTGCGGTAAATACATAGTTTGAATAGAATCAATTACTAATAAATGTCTTTTCCCAACAGAACTTATTGTTGCAGCAATATCAGAAGCATTTGTTACAGAAGCAAACCTAATTTCATTGTTTTTTATACCTAGTCTATCTGCTCGCATTTTTATTTGAGATAAACTTTCTTCACCAGAAATATATATGCATTCGTGTTTAAGCTTTGATAAATTACCAACAAGTTGCAACAATAATGTTGATTTTCCAATACCAGGGTCGCCTCCAATTAGGGTTATTGATCCAGGTACAAATCCTCCTCCAATAACTCGATCTACCTCTCTTAAATTTGATGTAATTCTTGAATGGTCATATGTTTCATTTTTTAAATATTCAAAACTAATAGTTTGTCCATATGATTTAGATAAAATACCAGATGGTTTTGTGTTTTTTTCTTCTAATAAAGTATTCCATTCATTACATTGCTCACACTTACCAATCCATTTAGGATAAATTGAACCACATGATTGACATGTATATTGTTTATTTGATCTTGCCATTAAATGAATAGCTTAGGATTTGTTGATTTAATAAAGCCTTTTATTTGTGCATTGTCAGACTTTAACATTTCCTTAGGTGTTCCTGACCATGAAATTTTTTGCTTATCAATTAAAATCACTTTATCAGCTATTTTACACACTGATGCCATATCATGAGTGATTGTAATTGCACTTCCACCAACTGTTTTAACAGCAGATTTAATTAATTTGTCTATTAAACTACCTGTTACAGGATCTAAGCCAGATGTAGGTTCATCAAATAATAGTACTTTTGGATTTCCACATATAGCTCTAGCTATTGCGACTCTTTTCTGCATTCCTCCTGAAATTTCTGAGGGATAAAGGTCTAAAATTTCAGAATTTAAGCCTAAACGTTTTATTATTGATAATGCTAACTCTTTAGCATCTTTATCAGTAAGCTTTTCTTTGTTTTTAACTTTGAAAACAATATTTTCCCAATTTTGTAGAGAATCAAATAACGCACCGTGTTGAAATGTTATTCCTAAATCCAGTAAAATTTTTTCTTTTGCAGATCTTTTTAAATCTACCATTTCTACATTATTAATTTTAATAGAACCTTTGTCTGGTGACAATAAACCAATGATATTTTTCAGAAGCACCGACTTACCAGATCCGGAGGCGCCTATTACAGCCAGAGATTCGCCTTCAAAAAGTTTAAAATTAATATCATTTAAAACCATAGTTTCATTAAAACTTTTAGTAAGGTTTTTTACTTCAATTATTATCTTATTGTTTGATTTATTTTCCATTTTTAACCAAAAAACAAAGCTGTTATAATATAAGTGCTTGTTAAAATCATTACTGATGAAATTACTACAGATGCTGTTGTAGCGTACCCAACTCCCTCTGCTCCTTTGGTTGCATTAAAACCAAAATAACAACTTACCATTGAAATTATTAATCCAAAAATTGCTGCTTTGACTGTACCTTGAATAATATCTATCCATTGTAAATATTCTACAGTAGCATATAGATAGATGTTTGGATTAAATTCTAATTTAAATATTGCAATTATATATCCTCCTAAAATACCAATCGTATTACCTAGAAGTACTAAAACTGGAATACAAATTAATGAGGCAATAATTTTTGGTGCAATTAAATATTGCATGGGTCTCGTGCCAAGAGTGCCCAATGCGTCTATTTGTTCAGTGACCCTCATTGTAGCTATTTCTGCTGCCATCTTAGCTCCAATTCGTCCTGCGACCATCAGACCAGTTAAAACGGGTCCTAATTCTCTTGTAATTGAGGTTAATACAACTCTCGCTACTGTTGTTTCATTATTTAGTTCACTAAAACCATTATAAGTTTGAAGAGCTAAAACCATACCAGAGAAAAATGTGGTGAGACCAACTACAGGTAAAGAAAAATAACCAATGTCTATAATTTGATAAAATATTTTCTTAAAATACCATGGTGGTCTAAATATCCAAAAAATTGCAGTTATAAAAAAAATAAAGAAATGACCAATATTAGATAAAAATTTAAAAAACTTTTGACCTATAGCGCCACAAATTTTAAATATCGAATTAATCAAATTCACTAACTTACCTTTGTTAAATCACTAACTAATTATATTTTCTTAACAAGCGGTTGCCCATAAGTGTTAAGAGTTCATAGCTGATTAAATCTAACTTATTAAGAATATTTCTAATGTTAGTGTTATCCAACAAACATAAATATTCACCTTCTTTTAATGATTTTTCTTTTAAGTTAGTGATATCTAAAACGAAGCTATCCATTGTGACATTACCTATAATATTACATTTTTTTTTCATTATTGAGAAGGAACTATTAGGCTTTAATAATCTTAACCAACCATCTGCATAACCAATTCCAATTGTAGCTAATCTAGATTTTCTTTTTGTTATATCAACACCTCCATAAGATACTTTTTCACCAATATTTACGTTGCTTATTTGAATAATAGGTCCATGTAAACTTAAGGGAAATTTTAAAATCTTAGAATTTAATTTAATATTATTACCACAATTATCAATCCCATACAATCCAATGCCTGGTCTTGTTTGATCAAGACAAAACCTTGATCCAAGCATTATTCCAGCACTATTTGCTAAGCTTAATTTTGTATTTGGTATAATTTTAGAAAATTGTAATATTTTATCTAATTGTTTAAAGTTTTCCTTATTTTTTATTTTATCAGCGTTTGCAAGGTGGGACATTATAAAGTCCCATTCAATGAGGTTTAATAACTCTTTGTTACTTAATAACAAATTAATTTCACTTTGACTAAAGCCTAATCTATTCATCCCTGTATCAATATTTAATATAGCCTTGATTTTGCAACCTTGAGAAATAAGTTTTTGAAGCCTAATTAATTGATCTAAATTATTAATTATAGGGGTTAATTTATATTTCACATAAGATTGTTCACTACCTTTTAAAAAACCTTCAAAAATAGCAATTTTAATGTTTTTAGATTTTATTTCTTCTCTTAGCTGAATCCCCTCATTAAGGTTTGCAACATAAAAATAATTACATCCTGCTTTCATTAAAGTTTTGGCCACTTTTATCATACCTACACCATATGAATTAGCCTTAATTACAGCTGCTGCTTTTCCATTAGACGCGTTATTAAGCGCAACCCAATTTGATTTAATATCTTTTAAAGAAATATCTAGAATAGCTTCCATAATAAAAGATTATATATTTTTAAACAATTTTACTAATTAATTTGATCTGGCAACCTATTATCTTGGGCTAAATCCATAAATCTAGTATACTTAGCCTCAAATTGAACTTGTATTATACCAGTTGGTCCATGTCTTTGTTTCGAAATAATTATTTCAGCCTTTCCTTCTGCCGCATTTCTTCTATCTTGCCATTTTGAAAAACGTTCATTAAAACTTTCTTGATTTTCATTATCTCTTTGAGATGGCTCACTTTTATCTAGATAATATTCTTCTCTATAAACAAACATTACTACGTCAGCATCCTGCTCTATAGAGCCAGATTCTCTTAAGTCAGCAAGAATAGGTCTTTTGTCTTCTCTTTGTTCAACGGCCCTGCTTAGTTGTGATAAAGCAAGAATAGGAATATTTAACTCTTTAGCTATTGATTTTAATCCTCTAGTAATATTAGAAACTTCTTGAACTCTTCCTTGAGCTTCACTTGCTTTGGAACCTTGAATTAATTGTATATAGTCAATAATAATTAAGCCTAATCCACTAGTTCTTTTTAATCTCCTTGCTCTTGATGCAATTTGACCAACAGATATCGCAGGTGTATCGTCAATAAAGAATGGCAAGTTATAAATATCATTCTGTGTTGCAACAAGTTTTGCGAACTCTTTTTCATTGATATCTCCATTTCTCAATTTATGAGAGTCTATTGTAGTTTGTTCGGCTAATATTCTTTGAGCTAATTGTTCAGCTGACATTTCTAAAGAAAAAATTAGAATGGAGTTATTTTGACTAGTATTATTACTTCTAGCAGCATTAAAGCCAATGTTTGTAGCTAAGGCAGTTTTCCCCATTGCGGGTCTACCAGCTAATACTATTAAATCAGATTTATTTAAGCCTCCTAACTGACGGTTCAGGCCTGAAAAACCTGTGTCAACACCAGATAATTTACCTTTTCTAGTGAAAGCCTCATTTATTTGATTAGTAGCACTAGTTAAAACAGATTTAAAATCTATTGGACCTGAATTTATTTTATCTTTTTCAGCTAAATTATATAATTTTTCTTCAGTTTCAGATATCTCTTGATCGGGAGATACTTCGATTTTAGGATTAATAGATTTATCAATCAAATTGTCAGCAATTCTTATTAAAGATCTCCTGATATAACAATTTTTAATTTCTTCAGCATAAAATTTTGCTTTACTTAATGATAATACACCTTCTCTTAGATCCAAAAGATATTTTTCAATATCAATATCTTTATTTAAGTTATCATCATTCAAATAATTTTTGAGAGTTAGGGGATCTGCCAATCGATTAACATCTGTAAGAGATATACAAGCATCATATATATTTGCATGTAAAGGGTCAAAAAAATATTGACTGTTAAAGTTTGTAGGAAGATCTTCTAAAATTTTATTATCAAATAATATTGAACCCAGGAGACTTTGCTCAGCCTCAAGATTTTGAGGCATTTTTTTTTCAGAGTTAGTGTAATTTTCAATTAGACTATCAACCATAACTCTTTTTCTAATTTATTTTAGGTTTAATAACAAATTATTCTAAAAATTGTTTAAATGTTAATGATTAGTTAATTATATCTTTTGTTCTTCAGTTTGTTTATTATTCAACCTTTTTGTTGTTTTTAACTTTTCATCATTTTTGTTTTTTGTTTTTGTTTGATTATTTTTTTTATCAAATCTTTGGGCATCTTTCTGAGCTCGCTCTGATCTTATGTCACCACCAGTTATCTCAGTTGTTATTATTGCTTTTCCAGATTTAGACTGTTCTTTAGCTTCTTCGGCAGACCGGGCGATATTTAATTTCAAATCTATAGAAACTTCAGGATGTAATTTGATCAATATATCTTCATATAACAATGTTTTAATGGCTTTATTCAAATCAACTTGAGATTTTTTAATTGAAAGTCCAGCTTCAGTGACAGCGTTAGATATATCCTTTGCAGAGACAGATCCATATAATTGACCAGATTCGCTTGCGGCCCTAATAAGAATAATTTCTTTAAAACTAATATTATCAGCTAAATTTTTTGCCTCTGTTTTTCTAGTAATATTTTCACCTTCTAATTGGGATTTTTTTTCTTCAAACATTTTGATATTTTGTTTTGAAGCAAATATGGCTTTACCTTGAGGTAGCAGAAAATTTCTGGCATAGCCGGCTTTAACTGAAACTAGCTCACCCATTTGCCCTAATTTTTCAATACGTTCTAACAAAATAATATTCATTTTATTCTCCTAGTTTATCCAACAACATAAGGCATTAATGCTAAAAATCTTGCTCTTTTAATAGCTTTAGAGAGTTCCCGTTGTTTTTTTGCTGAAACAGCAGAAATTCTAGATGGTATTATCTTACCTCTTTCAGATACATATCTAGTAAGAACTTTTAAATCTTTATAATCTATTGCAGGGGTATTAGGATCAGAAAATGGGCAAGACTTTCTTTTTTTTTGATTTGGCTTTCTTAAAGCTTCTCGTTTAATATTAAGTTGTGTCATTTAAATCTTCCTTAAACTTCTTCGTTAGTTATTTTAACTGCTTCTGTATTAACTAATTCATTTCTAGAACGATCAGATTTATTATTCATTAAAGGTGAGGGTTTTTCATCAATTGAATTAATACGAATTGTTAAAAATCTAATAATATCTTCATTTAGTCTCATTAGTCTTTCATATTCTGCTATTGCATCAGAAGAACTATCGATATTTAAAAGTATGTAATGACCTTTTCTATTTTTATTTATCTTATATGCGAGGTTTCTAAGGCCCCAAATTTCTCGTTTTTTTACAACACCCTTAAAATCCTCAATAATTTGTGTGAACCCTTCAACTAATTCTTCGAATTGATTGGGTGTTAAGTCCTGTCTTCCTATTATAACACTTTCGTATAATGCCATTTTTATCTCCTTATGGCTTTTTGGGATAATTCCCAAGGTTAGCCAATTAAAATAAATTAACTAGCAAGGAGTGCATAAAAAATAAATTTATGCTGGTAATTTAGATTAATGTGCAACATAAATGTTTATTATAAATATGCAATAAATAAATAAACAAATTTTAAGGTTTTGTAGAGATTTAAAATGAATATTATTGTTTTTCCAGGCCAAGGATCCCAAAAGATTGGAATGGGTAAAGAATTGTCAGATAATTTTGCTGAAGCTAAACAAGTCTTTGAAGAAGTAAATGATGCTTTAAACTTCAACTTAACAAGAGTTATGTGGGATGGCACAGATAAAGAAATCGCCTTAACTTCTAACGCACAGCCTGCATTGATGGCATGTAGTATTGCTGCTCTAAGAGTTTTAAATAAAATTACTAATAAAAATTTATCTCATTTAGCATGTTATGTTTGTGGACATTCTCTTGGTGAGTATTCAGCTATGACTGCTGCAGAAGTTTTTTCTTTAAGCCAATGTGCCACTTTATTAAGATTAAGAGGCGATGCAATGCAAAAAGCGGTTCCAATTGGAAAAGGGGCCATGGCAGCTTTAATTGGTACAAATATTGAGATGGCCGAAAAAGTTATAGATAAGGTAAAGTGTTATGGTGTTTGTGATATTGCTAATGACAATTCTCAAGGTCAAGTTGTAATCAGTGGCGATATATTAGCAGTTGAAAATGCAATGAAATTTTCCAAAGATTTTGGAATTAAAAAAGCAATTCTTCTTCCTGTAAGCGCTCCATTTCATTGTAAATTGATGAGGCCTGCTCAAATAATCATGGAAGAAGCTCTTAATAAATTAAATTTTAAAACACCCCTTATACCAATTATTTCGAATGTAAATGTTTTACCTGAAAATAATCCGGATAAATTAAGAAAAAATTTAATTAATCAAGTTACTGGAACTGTAAGGTGGCGAGAGACTATGGAATTTGTACAAAAGAAAGGTATTGAAAAAATCATAGAATTAGGCAGTGGAAAAGTTCTGACAGGTATTGCAAAAAGAATGATTAAGGACATCGTAACTATTAATATTGAAAACACAGAAGATTTCAAAAATTTTATATAAATTATGATGGAGAATTTAATGTTTGAATTAACGGGTAAAGTTGCATTAATAACAGGTGCTACAGGTGGTATTGGAATGTCGATAGCAAAAAAAATGAAACTGAGTGGAGCTAAACTAATTCTATCAGGAACAAA
>QBZG01000022.1 GCA_003282435.1 SAR116 cluster bacterium AG-335-B03 | reverse complement strand
TTCATTAATATCTACAGTTGGTACTTCTGTAGCAGATGTCTCTAAAGCACTATCAATCTTGTTTGTAATTTCTTCAGTTAAGCCCACATTTTGATTTTTTTCTGTATTATTAGTTTTATCTATTAAGTCTAAGGATGAAACAGGATCTTTATTTTCATAAATTTTTTCTCCTACAACTTCCTCATTATCCACCATGGCGCCTAAACTTGAGTCAGGTGTTTGAATAACTTCTTTGGGTGCTGGAGGTGTTTTTGGTTTTGCATTTAAAAATGGAGCAACGTATTTTTCACGTGCTATCTGAATATCCGTTTTAAGATTTTTTATGCGTGTATCCCAGTCTTGCATTTACTTACCTTGGTTTAATCAACATATTTCAAATAATAGGTAAAATTATACAATTATTTTAAATAATCTCAAATTATCTTCAAAAAACATACCAAGTTTTACATTTATTATTTATTATTTAATAATTACACATCAAAGTGATAGGCAGAAAACATGAATAATGACAATTTAACTCAAAAAGAATTAATAAAAAAAATAATAGATGATGCATCTGGCGCAGTTGCTATACGATTATGTGCAATTGGAGTAGATTTAGGTATTTTTGAAAATTTAGCTCATAATGGTCCAGCAACCAGCGAAGAACTATCGTCAAGAATGAAACTTGATGAAAGATATATAAGAGAATGGGCACTCGGGTTGTTTTCATCTGGCTATCTAGATTTTAATAAAAAGGATAGAAAAATTTCTTTAAATCCAGAATATATCCCAGTGCTTGTTGAAGAAGGAGGTAAATTTTCACAAAAAGGAATAATCCAACTACTTAATAGCACATTGTTACCATACCACGATCTCTTAGACGCTTTCAAAAATGGTGGTGGTATTAATTATGATAAAATTGACCAAGGTTTTTGGGATGGAATAGATCAAACAGGATGTACCAGATATAGGCATTTCTTAGTTAAAGATTGGATTGGTGAAATGCCAGAATTAAAATCTAGGCTTGAACAAGGTTCTGTAACTTTTGCAGATTTTGGTTGTGGCTCAGGAAGATCAACGATAGAGCTTGCTAAAAAATTTCCGAAAAGTCAATTTTTTGGATTTGATTTATTTGAACCTAACATTGTAAAATCTCAAAAAAACGCTGAAGAAGCTGGTGTTTCAGAAAATTTAAAATTTATTCAATGGGATGTTTCAAACAAACTTGAAGAAAAATTTGACTTCGTTGCATGCTTTGATCTTGTTCACGACATGATAGACCCTTTGGAGGGTATGAAAACAATAAGAAGTGCTGTTAAAGATGATGGGATTTTTGTTCTTATGGATATAAAATGTGAAGATGACCCAGCTGATAACAAAGGGCCAATGGTTCCTTTTTTGTATGCCATGAGTTTACATTTTTGTATGACAACATCTTTAGCAAATAATGGTGCGGGTCTAGGAACAGTTGGGCTACCCGAAGGCAAAGTAAAAGAATATTGTAAGGAGGTAGGGTTTAAAACAGTTAAGCGAATAGAAATAGATCATCCGCTTAACGCTGTTTACGAAATCAGGCCAAATTAGACATGTTTAAGTCTTTCATTCTGAGGAAACATATAGCGGCTTGCTTCTTCGTCAATCTCAACTTTAAAATTGTGGTTGTTTGAGACATTTATATTTGTTGCTCTTTGACTAGCTGGTCTTTCATTTATCTCTGTCATAAGCCTTTTTAAATTAACTCTTTTTTCTAGCTCTCCCTCACCAATTACTTTTGGTAACATTCTTGTCCAACCCCATACACACATATCAACGATAGTGTATGTATCACCTAGCATATATTTGTTGTTTGCAAGTCTATCATTAAGAATGTCATAATGTCTTTCAGCCTCAAAAACATATCTATTTATAGCATACTTTATTTTTTCAGGGGCCATATGTTGAAAGTGGACAGATTGACCAGAATATGGACCAATTCCAGTTGCTACAAACATTAACCAAGACAGAAGATTTGCTCTAGATTTAGGAGTGTTATCAGGAATAAATTTTCCGGTTTTTTCAGCTAAATATAATAAAATAGCATTACTATCAAATATAACATTTCCTTCGTCAACGATAGAAGGCGCCTTTGCATTTGGATTTATTGCTATATATGATGATGCATGCTGTTCACCTTTTCTCGTATCAACGGGAATAGCTTCGTATTCTAGACCCATCTCCTCCAAACATAGTGCTATTTTCATAGGATTAGGACCGGTATTATAGTAAAATTTTAACATTTCTCTCTCCAAGACTTACAAATTAATAACTATGTTTAATAGAATATATAAGTAAATCAACATTATTGTTTAGATAGTCTATAAACGCCACCATCATATTCATCATTGATTATAATTATAGAACCATCATTCATTTCTGCTAAGTCTCGAATTCTACCAATTTTATTTTCTAAAAATATTTTTTCATCTACTACATTATTATTTTGTAATGATAAAATATGTAATCTTTTAAATTTTAAGGAACCAATTATTATTTTATTTTTTAATTTAGGAAACATTTTACCGTTATAGATTATCATTCCCGAAGGAGCTATAGACGGTATCCAAACTTTTACCGGATCTTGATAACCTATTTTACTAGTGCCTATTCCAATTTTTTTTCCACTTCCATATTCTTTTCCAAAAGTAATTAAAGGCCAGCCATAATTTTTTCCTTTCAAAACAATATTAAGCTCATCTCCTCCTTGTGGACCATGTTCGTGCAACCAAAGTGTCGACTTATTGGAATTAAATATTAATCCTTGAGGATTTCTGTGTCCTGCAGAATAAATTTCAGGAAGAGAGCTCTTAAATGCTTTATTGTCAAAATATGTTCCATTTTTTAGAATTTTAACAACAGATCCAGAATGATTTTTAAAATTTTGAGCAGTATTCCTACTTCCTCTATCACCTATTGTAGCATAAATATGATCATTTTTAATTGCTAACCTACAACCAAAATGACGACTGCTACTTGATGTTTTGTTAGAAACAAATAATGATTTTTTATTTTTTAGTTTATCATTTATAAAGTCATAACTATTTACAGCAGTTGCAGATTGCGATTTGTTTACCTTTTTACTAAAACATAAATAAACTTTCATCTTATTATTTTTTTGCTCTATTTCAATGTCTAATAAACCACCTTGGCCTGAATTAAAGACTTCAGGTGCTCCCGTTATTTCAAACAATTTTTTTTTAAAAATATTAAGTCTATAAACTTTACCAGAACGTTGGGTGAATAATATTTCTTCCTTGTTTAAAATAGAAATTCCCCATAAATTAGAAATATTTGGACTAACCTTGTCTAGAAGAATTTTAGAGTGGGAAGAGTGTGATATAAAAATAAATAAAAAAATTACATAAATATATTTCATTTGTCATGACCTCTTTTACTAAGCAAATAATTATTTTGAAGATATTTTTTACTATTTATATTAAAAAAGTTAAATAAAATTTAATGAGGATTAAATGAATTTACTTGTTGCTGATATTGGCGGAACAAATGCGCGCTTTGCTTTCCAAGCTGATAACACTCAAAAATTGTCTAATTTTTCTTTTTTAAAATGTTCTGACTTCACTAATATTCATGATGCTATAGAATTTTATAAAAAAGATAATAACTTAGACGTTAAAAATATGTCTATCGCAGTTGCGTCGACAACCAAAAATGATGCAATCAAATTTACAAATAATAACTGGGACTTTAAGCAATCTGAAATATTTAAATATTTTAAATTGGATAAACTAATTTTTATAAATGATTTTGTGGCTCAATCACTATGTTTTGGCTCTTTCTATAACAATTTGTCAGAAGATCAATCGCTAAACGATAAACTTGTTTCAGAGCACAATTTAAAAATAATTAGAAATGGTGTTCCAATAAAAAAAGCTCCTCTCTTAGTAACTGGCCCAGGAACCGGTTTAGGCGTTTGTACCTTATTTCAACTAGATGATCATCCTATTGCAATCGAAGGTGAAGGTGGTCATTCGTCTTTTGCTCCTAATTCAGAAATCGAAATTGAATTACTTCAATTTATGAAAAAAAAATATAATCACGTATCTAATGAAAGACTTGTCAGTGGATCAGGTATTGAAGAAATATTTAATTTTATCCGTGTTAATAATGGATTGAAGCCAAGCACTTTGAAAGCTCCAGAAATTGGTGAAAAAGCGTTAGACGGAGATTTGCAAGCCAAAGAAACTGTTAAATTACTATTTAGTATTTTAGGAACTATAGTCTCAAGTGTAATTTTAATAAATGGCACTCAAAGTGGGGTAATTTTAACTGGTGGAATTACTCCAAAATTAAAAGAAGTTTTGAGTATAAGTGATTTTGAAATTAATCTGTTAAATAAAGGTCGTAGATATGATTATGTAAAAAATGTTCCTGTTTGGTTAACTGAAGATAATAAAAATGGATTATATGGAGCTCTTAATGCAATAAATAATCCGCATTATAAAGATAAATTAATTGTCAAAAGGTAGTATTTGTTTCTAAAATCTGACGGAAAAATTAAAATTTTTAATTATGTGGAGATTAATTTGTTAACAAAAGAACTAATATCATTTTTAAAAAAATTTGATACACCCACCATTTCAAACGCTTTAGACATATATAGAGGTTCAAGGTCTGCTGATGGATATACCAAGTATCCATTTGTGTCAGCAAATCCAAGATTAGAGCCCATAGTTGGAATTGCACGAACAGCAAAAATAAAAGCGTCAACTTTACCAGTTCTTTCGCCTGAAAATGTTAAATCAATAAGACTTAATTACTATGAATATATAAGTAAGAGATCTGAACTATATCCTGATGCATCTCCTGTTTGTCTTATTGAAGATATAGACTGGCCTAATCCAACAGGATCATTTTGGGGTGAAGTGAATGTTTCCCTCCATAAAGGGCTGGGCGTAGTGGGAACAATTACAAGTGGTTTACTAAGAGATTTAGATGCAATAGACAAAAACTATCAAGTTCTTGCTAATGGTATTGGGCCCAGTCATGCTCATGTACATGTTCTTGAATATGGTTCATCTATAAATGTTCACGGTCTAAATATAAGCGATGGTGAAATAATTCATGCAGATCAACATGGTGCTGTCATAATTCCGGATGAAGCTATATCAATGATAAAAAATGGAATTAATCACATGACAAAAAAAGAAAAGCATTTGATAGATGCTGCAAAAAAAGATGATTTTAATATTAATAAACTCAAAGAAGCATGGGAAAAAGCTGCAAATGAAAAATGGGAAGGATAAGATATGTTTGAGATAGATTCAAAAGCCAGAAGGCTTTCTCAATCAGAAAAAAACCAATATTTGAACGAAGGTTTTGTCACGGGATTACCCGTTTTTTCTGATAGTGCGGTAAAGGATCTTCACAATTGGTATGATGAATTAAGTTCAAAGTTACCAGATCATATTGACATAAATAAAACCAATATGTGGCATAAGGCTAGTAAAAAATTTCATGATCTATGTAGAACATCAACTATACTAGATTATGTAGAAGATCTTTTAGGGCCAAATTTTGTACAATGGGGCGGACAGTTTTTTAGTAAAGAACCAAAGGACGGATCGGTGGTACCATGGCATCAAGATGCACAGTACTGGCCTCTAAATCCATCTAATGCAGTAACAGTTTGGCTTGCCGTATTTGACACAGACGAAGAAAATGCTGCCATGAAAGTAGTCTCAGGAAGTCATAAGGTAGGAAGATTTATTCATAAAACAAATGAAGCAAAGAATTTGGTATTAGATCAAGAAGTCTCATTTGATCAATTAGATCAATCAAAAATTGTATCTCTAAATTTAAAAGCAGGTCAAATATCTCTTCATAACGATGCCCTGCTTCATGGTTCAGAGGCAAACAATTCAAATAGAAGAAGATGTGGAGTTACAATGAGATTTTCCCCTACAAATGTTAAAGGAGATTTAAAAGCATGGCCTTTTTTTGAGACACAACTTGCAAGAGGTATTGACGAATATAAGTTAAACCCTACAGCTCAAATTCCTAGAGGTGAGGCAACGCCGTTAAAAATGTTCTCGTTTTCTCATGAATTTGAAAATCAATGGTAAATCATACACATTCTAACATTTCAATATCTTGACCACTTTTTAATCTTTTTAGACCAATTGACTTGACTTTAATTTCATTTCTTGCAGTCATCCAAGCATCACTAGAAATTAGAATTTGATTTGCATCTGACATGTCACAAATATTAAAAGCTACATTCACTGTCTTGCCAAGTATATCAAATTGTACAGTTTTGGTTCCAACTGTTCCTGCAACTAGAGAGCCTGAGTGAACACCTAAGTGTAAATCCCAAGGCATTGATGCTGAATTGGCAATTTCCCTTAACTTATAAGAACAATCAACACATGATTTGACTGGTGAGATTGTATGTGATGAAAGCCCAGCAACTGCTACTATAGCATCCCCAACAGTCTTAATTTTTTCTAATCCAAATTCTTGAAAAGCATTTTCAAAACTCTCAACAAGACTTTGCAAAGTCTCCACAACTAATTCAGGATTATTTTTCTCACAAAAAGATGTAAATCCAACTAAATCACAAATTAGAATTGCAACATCATCATATCTTCTTGACCTTACTTTTCCTGATGATTGCAATTCATTAGCAACAGATGTTGGCATGACTGTTTTTAATATTTGCTGAGAGCGTTTTTTGTCTGTTTCAACTCTGTCTAAATAATTTTCTTCTGTATCTCGTAATCTTTTTTTCTCTAGACTAGCTCCTACTCTGGCCTTCAATAACGTCCCATTGAAGGGTTTAGTAATAAAATCATCAGCGCCATTAATTATACATTCTGCTGCAGTTTCAACTTCATCTGATGCAGTGACCATTATTACAGGTATCGACCTTTGTAATGGATCACCTTTTAAGTATTTAAGAACTTCAAGGCCACTCATGTCTGGCATCATTAGATCTAAAAGGATTAAATCAAACTTATTTTCAGTTGCCATTTGGAGTGCAGTTTTACCTCCTTCTGCAGAAAATATATTTTTATAACCGTCTTTCTTTAATCTTCTTTCAAGTGTATATCTATTATCTTCAATATCATCAACAATCAGAATATTTGCTTCTTCTTTATTAATCATCTCAATTTCCTAATTGCTTAGAAATTTTTGATAATAATCTATCAATATCTACAGGTTTAGTGTCATAATCATTACACCCACTTTCTAGTGCTCTTTTTTTGTGTTCTTCCATCGCGTGAGCTGACAAAGCTATAATTGGAATAGATTTTAGTTGATCATTGCCTTTTATATGCTTAGTGGCAGTCCACCCATCCATTTTAGGTAAACTTAAATCCATTAAGATTAAATCTGGTTTTTCAGAGGTCGCCATTTCAACGCCTTGCTCACCATCTACAGCAATAACAATATCAAAACCCTTTCTCTTTAGGCGTCTTGACAACATGTAAACATTATCTTCATTATCTTCTACATACAAAATTTTTGTCATTTTTTATCTCCATTATCTGTAGAAGCTTTTATAACGTTGCCAACTTCGTTAACAATTGATGATAATGTATCATCACTTTTTTCAAGAATTTTTTGCGTTTCGCCTGATAAAAATTTTCTTTCATCATCACTTAATTCAGCCCCTGTTAATACTAAAATTGGGATTGTACTTAATTCAGTTTCTCTAATTACCTTCAAAAACTCAAAACCATTCATTACAGGCATCATCAGATCTAATAAGATTAAATCTGGCTTTATCTCTTCTTTTTGTAACACTGACATTCCAACCTGACCATTCTCAGCTTCAATGATTTTAACATTTTGTTTTTCTAATATTTCTCTTATTGTAAATCTTAAACTATCATCATCTTCGATAAGACAAATTTTTAAATTTTCTCTATCACCAATTAAGTTTCTAATAGATTTCATCAAGTATTCTTTTTGAACAGGTTTAGATAAAAAGTCTGCAGCTCCGAGCGAAAATCCTTTATTTTTTTCATCTAAAATTGATGCCATAATTACTGGTATGTTTGATACTTTAGGATCTGCCTTTAAAGTTCTTAAGACTGACCAGCCATCCATCTCTGGCATGAGAATATCGAGTGTTATTACATCTGGATTAAGATCTCTTGCTAAACGAATACCCTCTTTCCCATTTGGTGCAATTATCACTTTGTAGCCTTCTTTAAGCAATTGTCTTTTCATTAATTCACTTACTGTGGGATCATCATCTATAATTAAAACAGTCTTTCCCGAACTATTTTCTATTGAGACAACATTCTCTATCAGTGAGCCTGTTTGTTGATTTAGGTTTTTAACAGATTCGGATGCTCCGATAAAGTCAGCAAGAAAAGTAGCAGTAAATGTAGTACCTTTTCCTAATTCGCTGTTAACAACAACATCTCCACCCATCAAGATTGCTAATT
The DNA here is from genome assembly GCA_003282435.1 of SAR116 cluster bacterium AG-335-B03. Taxonomy (GTDB): domain Bacteria; phylum Pseudomonadota; class Alphaproteobacteria; order Puniceispirillales; family Marisalimonadaceae; genus Marisalimonas. The sequence goes on along the minus strand of QBZG01000022.1, from coordinate 16,238 downwards.
GTTTTGAAATTGTAAGCCCTAATCCAGTACCTCCATATTTTCTTGTGGTTGAACTATCAGCCTGAACAAATGAGTTAAATAATCTGGCCATTTGCTCTTCAGACATACCAATTCCTGTATCACTGACTTCAATTGAAATTAAATCACCACCAGATTGCATAATTTTATTAACTCCAACTGTTATTTTTCCTTTTTCTGTAAATTTACAAGCGTTAGAAATTAAGTTTAAAACCACTTGTTTTACTCTAGTTTGGTCGGCAGTAACAAAATCTATATCTGTTTTATATTTTATTACTAATTCGTTATCATTTTTTTGAGCGAGTGGTGATGACGTTTTCATAACATCATCTAATATTTGATTTAATTCGAATGTTTCATTGAATAATTCAACTCTCCCAGCTTCAATTTTTGATAAATCTAAAACGTCATTAATAAGAGTTAAAAGATGCTTACCAGCATTAAAAACTCTATCTAATGGTTCTTCAAAATCTTCTAGGCCATCATCAGCAGCATCTTCTTTTAACATTTCTGTTAAACCAATTATGGCATTTAATGGTGTCCTTAGCTCGTGACTCATATTTGCTAAAAATTGACTCTTAGTCTGATTAGCCGCATTAGCTTTCTCTCTTGCTAAATCTAATTCTGTAATAGTTTTATTTAACTCTTCCTCACGTTTTTTTAGCTCAGTAATATCTGAAAATATTGTAAACACTCCACCATCATCAAGCCTTCTATAAGTGGCCTGCCAATAAGTTCCATTATAAAATCTTGGTGTTTCTACTGTCATTGATCCTTTTAAATTTTTTCTGCTACCTTTTACAGATTTAAAAAAATTACTTTTTTGTTCTTGATTATCAAAATCAAAAAAATCAAATTCTTCCCAAGATTTAATTTGTTCTTTGTAAGATATACCCGGTTGATATGTATCTATACCAGCGCCTTTATGTATATCAAAAGCTAAGGTATTTCTCATCGCCAAAGTATCATCTTTGTTCCACAAAGAAATTCCGTGAGGCATACTATTTAATGCATCAGTCATTCTTTTTTCTGTCTCTCTTACTTGGTCTTGAGCCGCCTTTACTTGCTTTTCTTTTTCTTTCAACTCAGTTATGTCAGAATAAACTAATAATTGTCCTCCATCAGCTAATTTTGTTTCACTCACTATCCAAGAGGTATCGTCAGTAAAGGACTGTTCAAAAACATTGTTATTTTCTGATTTAGATAAGTTTATGCGTCCTCTGTAATACTCTTTACTAGTCATTCCTTCGGGAATTTTTAATAGGCCTACTTTTTCAACATGTTCAAGCATTTTATTCCTATCAACACCCTCTTTAAGATCAAATCCCCATTTTTTTTGAATTTTTTTTGCTATCTTGTTACCCATTACTAATTTATGATTTTTATCCCATAACAAAATAGCATTAGGTGTTACTTCAATAGCATCACTTAATTGTTTGAGAGATGCTTCTCTTTGTTTAATTTCAGTAATGTTAGATAGAATTGAAAACACTCCACCATCTGGCAAACGAGTTGACGTAGACTGCCAAATTGATCCATCATAAAAAGGTGGTGTTTCTGTTGTGAATACTCCTTTAAATTTTTTTCGTCTTTCTACTGCATTTTTATAATAATCATCTTCATCTGACCTTTTTTTAAATGTTAAAAATTTATGTTTCTTAGATTGTTTCATATACTCAGAATAAGAGGTACCAATATTCATTTTGACTTTACCTTTACTCCAAACTTCATTTGCATAATCATTGAACATTACTAAATTCATATTGTCATCCCACATTGTAATTCCATGTGGCATACTATTTATTGCATTTGAAATTTTTTCTTCTGCTTCTCTTACCTTTTTTTGACTTTCTTCAACTTCCCTTTCTTTTTTTCTTATATCAGAAATATCAGTCCAAATTTGTAATGTTCCTCCATCATTCAAACGAGTAAAAGAACCAAGAATATCGTATTTAATACCCTTAACATTTATTTTTGCTTCTACTATTTCCCTACCTTTCAGCGACTTTATACCTTCCTTTCTTTTCTTTACCCATGCTGCAGCACTTAACCCTTCACTTCCTTCGAGAGATCCAGACTTAAATCCTGCTTCAAGCATTTCAAATCTATCAGAACCTGGTTTTAATTCGAATCCCATTTCTTTTTGAATATCGCGAGCTCTTCGATTAGCCATAATTAATTTATTATCGCTATCCCATAACATGAGCATATTTGGAATTATCTCAATTGCATTACTAAGAATTTGAAGAGATTTTTCACCTTTTTTTATTTCTGTAATATTAATTGCATTTTGTAATGTGCCACCATCTGGCAATCTTTTTGAAATGTTTAAAACTGTATTTCCATTATTAAGTTCAATTTCGTCTCTTTGTTCATTTTTTTAAAGATTCATATTCATTTTGCTTTGATTCATAAAATTTTTTCCTCGTCATTCCCTTTGGTATTGGAAACAATCCAAGTTGAACTCCATTTTTGACCATTGATATTCGTGATATGCCAGGTTTTAAGTCAAAATTAAGTTTGCTCATATCATTAATGGAAGTTTTATTAGCCATTATTAATTTATTATCTTTATCCCACAAAGATATGCTATTTGGCATGACATCAATAGCGTCAATTAGTTGCTTTTGACTTTCTTCTACATTTTTAACTGCAGTAATGTCTGACCATAATGAGATTGTACTTCCATCTTCAAGCCTTGTATCCGTAAAAAGAAAGTAAAGTCCATTAGAAAACTTTGTTTCTCTGGTCCTTTGCCCAGAAAAATTACTCCAACTTTCTTTCATGCGTTTTATGTGTGTTTTTTTATCTAAGCCACTTTGTAATGTAGTAAAATTATGATCAACTAGGTGACTAACATGGTCAAATCTATCAACACCTAATTTTAAATCAAACCCAAATCCTTTTAAGTGATCAACAGCTGACTTATTGGTTGCTATCAGTCTGTTATTTTCATCCCATAAGAACAGTCCATTTGGAAGTATCTCTATACCATCCTTTAATCTTAACAGTTCATTTTCTTGTTTTTTAATGTCTGTAATGTCTGTCCATAAGCAAATTGTGCTGCCATCTTTTAGTCTCGTATCTGTAAAATGAAGCGTGTGATTAGTAAAGTTTGATTCCCTTATATTTTGACCTTTAAGATTTTTCCATGCCTTTTCTCTATTTTTATAATGCTCTTTAATGCTTATACCTTTTGGAGGCTTCTGATGATTAAATAACATATGTTTTCTTAATTCGCTAAAATTTTTACCTATTTTAAGTTCAAAACCATAATGCTTTGTCAATTTTTGCGAACTATCATTAAATGCTATTAAATTATCGTCTTCATCCCAAAACATTAAACCATTGGGAAGCGTTTCTATTCCATCTTTTAATCTCAAAAGTTCCTTTTCTTGCTTCTTTGTATCGTTTATATCAGTTGCAAATTGGAGAGTTGAACCATCGGGAAGTCTGGAGGAAGATAAGAGATAAAATTTGTCATTCATTATAACTTCATAAGCCTCTTGGCTTTTCAAATTTTCAAATTGTTTTTTTCTAATTTTAAGAAAATCTTTATTTGACATTCCATTTGGAGCTGTCATATATCCCTTGTTAAGAGCATTTTGGACCATTTCTAATCTGGATGCTCCTTTAACAAGCTTAAAACCTCGCGAAGCATTATCATCTCTTGCTTTTGCATTAGCCATAATTAGTTTATTATGATTATCCCAAAGCATCATATTATTAGGAATAATTTCAATAGCATCAGCTAATTGTTTATGTTCCATCTCTTGTTTTTTCAGTTCTGTAATGTCAGTGTAAACACTTAGTAAAGATCCATCTTCAAATTTAGTTTCATTTGCTAATATGAAAGAACCGTCAGAGAGATTTATTTCTCTTGTGTTTGAAGTTAATTTTGATCTCTCATTTAAACGTCTTTTAATATATTTTTCATTGTCAATATTGTCGGGGATTATGTATAAATCACTCTCAACTTGCGCCCTCAACATATTTTCGTATGAAACACCTTTTTCTAATTTGAAATTAATCCCAGATCTTTTCATTATTTCTGTATTACGTTTGTTTGAAACTATTAATTTATCTTCTTCATCCCAGAACATTACTCCTCCTGGAAAATTTTCAATAGCTACTGAAAGCTTTTGTCTTTCCATATCTTGTTCAACAATTTGAGTAACATTTGTCATTAAAGTAAGAATGTTACCTTCAGATGTAGGGGTATCTTTTATTTGAACCCATCTTCCAGTAGGGCCTTTAATAACATATTCCTGAGGCTTACCTGAAGACTTTGCTAATTTGTAGTTATTACTTCTATGAACTAATTCTTCGCGTTTCATAAGCTTTGCATCTTCAACCATTTGTATTCTGTCAAAAAAGTTTTGGCCTATTTCAAAATCTAAATTAAATTTAATCCACCTTTCAGATGTTTTTTTATTTCGATACATAACATTATCGTTTTTATCCCATAAAACGATTGCTGTTTCTTCATTATCAAAAGCATCAATTAAGCTTTCAGCTAATTTGATGTTTATATTCATTCGTTACTCCTTTAAAATAAATTCTTTACATCTTCTTTTCTACAGATCTTAATCTGTAAGATAAGGCTTTAAGTGAACCTTTAACAAATACATCTGAATTGTTTACTCGTTTATTAAATTCTTCTTTTGTTATAGATATAATTTCACTGTCTACTAAACATCTGGCAGTTGCCATTCTTAATTCATTTTCAATAACGCCCATCTCTCCAAAGAGTTCATTCTCCTGAATAATGAAATTGGGATCATTGCTTCGGTTGGTTGGTAAAAAAATCCCTACTGAACCTTTTACAAGCAAGTACATCTTGTCAGGCAATTCTCCAACTTTGAAAACACTTTGATGTTGATTAAATTTAATTTTTTCCATTAAAAATCTATAACCTCATTTTCAGATGCAAATTTTATCTTTATGTTCGATAAGTTATTTTGAATTTGTTTGATTTCACTATCTTCTCTTGTGGGAGAATGATGAGAAATTAAAAAATTTTTTAAATTCAAGTTCATTAGCTAAGTTAATTCCTTGTTCTACACTAGAATGCCCCCATCCTGTTTTATCTGGTAATTCTTTGTCTAAAAACATTCCATCCCAAATAATTGTGTCGGAAAAGTTACAAAATTCTATTAATTCCTTTTTCTGATTACTCTCATATTCATTATCTAATAGATAACAAAATTTCTTTTCTTCACTAGTAATACTATATCCTGAACAATTTCCTGGGTGGTTTAGATTTATTGAATTAATAGCTAAATCTTGAAAATCATTTACAACTTTTTCAAATTCTATGAATTCAAATTTGCCAATAATTTCAATAAAATCGACAGGAAAATATGGATTCTTAAAATAATTAGTTAGTTTATTATAAGTGTCTTTTGAATTAGAATGAGCTGATGTTAGAATAATTTTTTTATTTTCGTCAGAATTATAACTATTAAAAGCTAGTCCTTGAATATGATCATGATGAAAATGAGAAATAAATAAAATAGTCTGAAGATCATTAGAAAAATCAACTTTTGAAAAACCAGATCCACAGTCAAAAATTAATTGATATTTTGAAGTTTTAACTTCAACACATGGGGTGTTGCCACCAAAACCTATTGTATTTTTACTTGGGTTTGGAATAGATCCTCTAACACCGTGGTTGATTATCATTTGAGACTCATTATCATCAAATTATGATAAAATAATTATTTAACAAGTAAATATATATTTTGTTAGTTTTTAAAAATTGTCCGAAAAAATATCAACTTAAATTTATCAGCCCGTCAACTGCAACAATACCTTCTTTTTTTATTATGACTGGGTTTATCTCAGCTTCTTTGACTTCTTTTACAAAAGCCAATTGTGAAATATTGACTATTGCTCTAGCTAAAACATCAATGTTAATTTTTGGTAATCCCCTGAAACCTCCAAAGATAATAGAACTTTTTACCTCACTTATCATTATTTTTGCTTCTTTAAAATTTACAGGTGCTATTCTTACTGATTTTTCATCGTAAACTTCTGATAAAAACCCACCAGATCCAATAACTACAATTGGTCCAACTAATTCATCAACTCGGTAACCTAAAATAAGCTCCGCTAACCCTGTTTCCATTTTTTGAATAATGAAATGTCTTTTATCAGCTTGTATTTTCAGATTTTGAAAAACTTTAAATAATTTGTCATATCTAGATTTTAAATCTTCTTTTGAAGTTATATTCAGTTCTACTCCACCTATATCTGTTTTATGTTGAATTTCACTAGATAGAATTTTCATAACTAGAGGAAATCCAATTTTCTTACTCAATTGTCTAGCTTTTGTTAAGTTGGAAACAACTTGAGAATTGACTGTATTAATACCCATAAAATCAAAAAATTTAAGAGCTTCAAACTCAGTTAAGTTTTTATTATTTGAACTTTTTAATATATTTTTTATATTCTTAATTTTTAAATCATCAACATTTTGATTGATAATTTCAGGTGCTTTATGGTCCAAATAAGCTTTAACACCTTCTGCACAGGATTCTGGAGTCCTGAAACTTGTTATGCCATTTTTATTTAATAGTTCTAAAGCCTTTGGGGCATCTGGTGCAACATACACAGCAAGAGGTTTTGAATTATTTACCCATTTTAATAAAGGATCAATAGCTTGATCTGGTCTAAACTTGGCAGATGATCCAACTACCATAATTACTAAATCACAATTATCGTTATTCATGAATTCTTGGATAACGTCATTAACAACCTCAGCTTTGGTCCCTACAATTGTCAAGTCAACTAACTTATTATTATCATAAGGAATATTATTTTTTTTCATTACTTTTGATATTGAGAGACCTGGGTCAATTACCTCAATATTTGCGTCTGACAAACTTTCTACTACCATGGCACCACCTCCACCCGTAGTTGTTGCAATCCCAACTCTTTTGCCTTTCGCAATTACTTTATTTTTAAATAAATTTGGCACTTCTATTAAGGTTTCAAACATATGAACTCTAGCTATGCCATTAAATTTAATAAACGCATTAAAAGCTTCATCAGAACCAGCAATTGCACCAGTATGAGATTTTGCAAGCTCTTTACCTAAGTCAGATTTACCTAGTTTGTAAGTTATAACTGCTTTTCCCGAGGAGTAAGCTAGACGCGCCATTTCAGCAATTTCGTTACTGTTACGCAAAGTTTCTAAAAATAAAATTATAGTATCAGTATTAACGTCATCAACTAACATTTTACCAATTTCACCAACAGACAGATCAGTTTCATTACCAACTGAAATTAATTTAGAAAAACCAATGCCACGAGAGGAACCATGAGCTAAAAGTGCACCTATTAAACTACCACTCTGGGATATTACACCTAAACCACCCTTTTTAAGTTTTGGTAATTCAAGCATCGCATTAGCACTTAAAATGACTGAATCTGAAATATTTATAATCCCAATACTATTTGGACCTAAAATTCTTAAATTTCCTTTTTGGGCAATATCTAAAATTTTATTTTCTAAGTTTGCTCCTTCCAAACCAGTTTCGCTAAAACCTCCTGATAAAATCGTTGCACATTTAACTCCTATTGAAATAGCATCATTAATCGAAGCAATGATTTTATCTCCATCAACTGCAATAAAAATATGATCAACTTTTTCTTCAATTTTCTTTAAATTTGAATAACATTTTAAGCCAAAAATATTATCTCTATTTGGATTAACTGGAAATATTTTACCCTTGTAACCGTGAGCAACTAAAAACCTTTGGATTCTCGATCCAGTTTTTTTTGTATCTGCAGATGCTCCTATTATGGCAATAGATTTAGGTTTCAAAAAAGGTTGAGTTAAATGAGTATCCATCATTATTAAATTTATTTATTTGGTCTTTGAGAAAATCTACGTTCAAATATATCTTCAGCTATTCTATTCTTCATCATTTCAGTTGATCCCCCCGCAATTTGCCATCCTCTAGATTTTCTAAAACAATATTCAACAAGCGACTCTTGTGAATAACCAGTTCCTCCCATTACTTGCATTGCTTCATTACAAATATCAAACCCTGCTTTATTACAAAATGCTTTTGCAATTGATGTTTCTTTAGATGATGGAAAGCCCGTGTCAGCATTAATTGCAGCTCTATATAATAATAACCTTCCAGCTTCTATTTTAATTTTCATATCTGAAAACTTCCATTGAATACCTTGGAATTCGCATATTTTTCTTCCAAATTGTTCTCTTGTAAGAGCGTATTCTCTAGCGACATTATAGGCAAACTCACCTATAGCTAATGATCTTGCAGTATTTCCTATTCTCTCAGCATTAAACCCCGTAATTTGTTTTTTAAAACCACCAGGTCCTAAAAGTACATTTTCTTTAGGGACATAAACATTATCAAAGTAAAGAGCACACCATTCTTCTCCATTTGTATATTTGGAAGATTTGCCTTTTGAAAAACCTTGCATTGAGGTGTCCATGAGCACGGATCCTATTCCATTTACTCCTTCATGGTATCTTACATATATTAGGAAAATATCAGCGTCTGGTGAATTACTTGTAAAAACTTTGCTTCCCGAAACTCTAAATCCATCTCCATCCTCGACAGCTTTTGTTGTTAGATCGGTTACAGCTGATCCTGCATTTGGCTCAGTCATTCCTAAACCAATAACTATTTCTCCATTTAATAATTGGCTTAGATATTTTTCTTTTTGAAATTCTGTTGCGTATTCAGCAAAAGTTCTAAGAGGCCCAAAACTTCCTGACTGAATTACATCTGCACTTCTTGGACAGACTAATGCTACTTGTTCAATAGCGAGAACTGCATCCATTAATTTACCGCCCTGACCCCCATCTTTCTCAGGAAGTGTTATTCCCATCAAACCATTTTTTGCAAATAGTTTCGCTACATCTATCGGAAACAAAGGATCATGAGCTCTTTGAAGGCTATCTTTGCTTAAATGTCTTTCTGCAAGACTTCTTACTGAGTTTTGAAAGGTTATTTGTTCTTCTGATAAATTAAAGTCCATCAATCTTCCTATTTTTTTACTTAAGAGATTTTACTTTATATTAAAAAAAATCTATCTCTCAAGAAAGTTACGCATTTCCTCTTTAAATAAGTTCCACCCTTCTTCTGTTTCTAATAAAATATGATTTTTACTTTTTATGGGAACAAATTTACTATTTTCAATATTAGCAGCAAGAAATTTACCTTCTGAAATTGGAACCCTTGCATCATCAATACAATGAAAGATAATGGTAGGAATTTTTAATTTAGATAATATTTGAGTTACATTTATTTGATCATTTGCATTTGAAATTTTTGCTGCATTTTTTGCAGATGTTGTAATTTTCATTATTTTATTGAATGAATCCATTTGTTCTTTAGAACCTTCCGGAATCATAGATGTAGTAAAAAATTGTCTAAAAGCTGGATTTTCATCTTCCCAACCACTTAAAATCATTGTCTGTTCCATTTTGCTTTTTGAATCATATTCAGGGTCATTTCTTTGCCCTTTACCCCTAGCGAAACCTCCAAACAAAATTAGATGTGAAACTTTATCAGGATTTTTAATTGCGTAAGCTATAGAGACTGCACATCCTTGTGAAACACCTAAAATTGGAAACTTTTCAATTTTAGTATTATTAACTACTGCTTCCATATCATCAACAAAGCTATCGAAAGATATTTCTGATGGATCTAGTTCAGAAGAACCATTCCCCCTTTGATCAAACCTGACTAAAGTATGCTTTTCTGCTAAAAATCTATACATATGTTTCCAAATTGGACTTCGCCAATCATGTTCAAGGCTACTCATAAAATTAGGAGCTTTTAACAAAGGAGGACCATTGCCAACTTTGGCATAGGCGATAATTGTATTATCTTTCGAACTACAATATCTAATTTCTTGATCACTCTCTGTTAAGATATCTGAGTTAGAAGAGATATTTTTTTTATTGCCATTAACTAAAATTTTATAAACTTCTATTTTTTGGCTAATATTTTTTAAGTACTGATCACCTATGTACTCAATTTCATCTAATTCTAAATTTTTTATATTTTTAAAAATTTCATGTGTTATCGATATTCCACCTGGGTCTGCAATTGACTCTAACCTACTAGCAATATTTACACTGTTGCCAAAAATATCGTCTTCATCAATTACAACATCTCCTATGTTAATTCCAAATCTATACCATATCCTTTCGTCATTATTAAACATACTTTCTAATTCGTTAATTTTACTTTGTACTATTAAACTACTTTCAACAGCGCTCATTGAGCTTTCAAATGTCGCTAAAAAACCGTCACCAGTTGTTTTGATGATTCTACCTGTATATTTGTCAACAGTCGGTTTGATTATTTCTATGAAGTGTTTCTTTTGACGTTTTAAAATTTCAATTTCATTTTTCTCTACTAATCGAGAAAAGCCAACCATATCAGCAGCAACTATAGCTAGTAATTTTCTTTCCATAAATCCCCTTTAGGTATCTTATATAATTTATAATTAATTAAAAAAAAAATTTAATATAGATAAAAAATGTAATATTTATAATTAAATTAAATCATAAATTTTTATTTCGGAGAATTATTTGATAAATGTTAATATAATAGGTTCTGGAGTGGCTGGATTATGTGTTGCTACAGAACTTATTAAAAAAAACGTCCAAATTACAATAATTGATAAATCAGAGGTTCCAGGACCTGATAGTTGTTCGTGGTGGGCTGGAGGTATGCTGGCGCCCTGGTGTGAAGGAGAGTCTACAGAAAAAATTGTTGTAGAACTTGGACAAGAGTCCATCCCATGGTGGGCAAAAAATGTTCAAGGTGTTGTTGAAAAAGGTTCACTAGTCGTAGCTTTATCTAGGGACCAATCTGATCTTTTGAGATTCCAAAGAAGGACAAATAATTATACTATTCTGAAGAATGAAGAAGTTAATCAGTTGGAACCTGACTTAAAAGGAAAATTTAAAACGGGGCTTTTTTTTAAAAAAGAGGCTCATCTTTCCCCTAGAAACTCTCTAATACAACTCAAAAAAAGTCTAAAGCAAAAAGGCGTGGAATTTGTAAAAAAAGAATTCCAATTTGGTAATTATTTTAAAAAAAATAATGAAATCATAATAGATTGCAGAGGTTTAGCATCGAGAGATTGTCAAAAAAACTTAAGGGGCGTGAAAGGTGAGATGTTAATGATTGATTGCCCTGAAATCAGTTTGACTCGACCAATAAGGTTGCTTCACCCAAGAATACCTATATACATTGTTCCTCGAGGTAAAGGTATATATATGCTTGGTGCAACTATGATTGAGAGTGATGATAATAAAAATATAACTGCTAGATCATTAATGGAACTTCTAAATGCTGCTTATGCTATAAATCCAATTTTTGGCGAATCAAAAATTTTAGAAATTGGAGTAGACGCTAGGCCCTCCTACCCTAATAATATTCCTAGCATACGAAAAAAAGATAATATAATATCAGTAAATGGACTTTTTCGTCACGGTTTCCTGCTTGCGCCAGCCTTAGCTAGGATGGTATCCGAATATATATTTGATAACAAAATACCGGAGATTTTGAGTGAATATAATAGTTAATGGAGAAGATAAAGAGATTTCAAATACTAAACTCCATGAAGTTTTAATAGAACTAGGTTATACAGGAAAAAAATTGGCAACAGCATTGAATGGAAATTTTGTTTCTATTGAGGATAGAGAAAATACCGCTTTGAGTGAAGGTGATAAGATTGAAGTTCTATCACCACAACAAGGCGGGTAAAAAAAATGAAAAAATTTTACGGTGTAAAAATTGAAAGTCAAATGATGTTGGGTACGTCTCAGTACCCATCACCATCTATATTGGTATCTTGTTTCAAGAAAAGTAAAGCTTCTGTTGCTACAGTTTCTCTTAGAAGAGAAAGCGGAGGAAATAACTCAGGAAAAAGTTTTTGGTCAATTATAAAAGATCTAGACGTCAAAATACTTCCCAATACCGCTGGATGCTATAGTGTCAAAGAAGCTATTACTACTGCACATATGGCTAGAGATGTATTTGACACGAAATGGATAAAATTGGAAGTAATTGGAGAAGAAGATACACTTCAACCTGACGTGTTCGGTTTAGTTGAAGCAGCCAAAATCTTAACAGAAGATGGTTTTCAAGTATTTCCATATACAACTGAAGATCTCGTTGTTGCAGAAAAGTTGTTAAATGTAGGTTGCGAAGTTTTAATGCCATGGGGGTCCCCTATCGGATCTGGACAAGGTTTAAATAATATTTTTGGACTAAAAGCATTGAGAGCACATTTCCCCGATATTGCAATGGTAGTTGATGCAGGTCTCGGCCTACCTTCACACGCAGCAATAGCTATGGAATTAGGCTTTGATGCTATACTTCTTAATACTGCAATTGCAAAGGCAGGGGATCCAGTAACAATGGCAGAAGCGTTTTCACATGCTATAATTTCTGGATCTTTAGGAAGAAAAGCAGACCCTATGGAACCTAGAGAAATGGCTAGCCCTTCAACACCTGTCTTTGGAAAAGCTTTTTTAGAATGATACTAAACAAATTTTATCCTATTTTTGAAAACTATAACTGGTTAAAAAGTCTTCTCCCGATTGGTATAAAGTTTGTACAACTTCGAATTAAAAACCAACCCGTTGAAGTAATTAGACAAGAAGTTAAAAAAGCACAAATATTTTGTAGAACATATGGTGCAATATTAGTTGTTAATGATCACTGGGAAATAGCAATAGACGAAAAATGTGATTTCGTACATATAGGCCAAGAAGATTTAGTGAATTGTGATATAAAAAAATTAAAACTTAATAACATTAGTTTTGGGATAAGCACACATGATCAAAATGAGTTAGAAAAAGCCCTTGTAAATAATCCTACCTACGTCGCATTAGGACCAATATATCCAACAATTTTGAAAAAAATGAAATGGAAAAAACAAGGATTAAAAAAATTGTCTGAATGGAAAAAACAAATAGGTAAAATTCCTCTCGTTGCTATTGGTGGTATGACACCATTAAGATCAATTAAAGCCTTTAACGCAGGCGCTGATGTCGTTTCTGTCGTTACGGATATAACCTTAAATTCAGATCCTACATTGAGAACAAAAGAGTGGTTAGAAACAATAAAGAAAAATGTTTGAAAGATATGTGAGACAAACTATCCTTCCAGAGGTTTCATTGGATGGGCAGAGAAGAATTAATGATACCAAAATTTTAGTTGCTGGCGCCGGAGGTCTTGCTTCCTCGGCTCTTCAATTTTTAGTTGGTGCTGGTTGTAGCAATTTAACTATATATGATCGAGATATTGTGAATGAAACCAACCTTCATAGGCAAACAATTTATAATGAAAATCATGTTGGATTAAAAAAAGTCAAGATAGCGAAGAAACTATTAACAAAATTAAATTCTAATTGTGATATTAAGGCTGTTACTCAAAATATTAATGCGATAAATGCTTCTAAAATTGTTAATAAACACGATTTGATTTTAGATTGTGGAGACAACTTTGCACTTAGCTATATACTTTCAGATGTTTGTTATTCATTAAAAAAACCACTTTTCAGTGCATCTGCAATAAGGTTTGATGGATATGTTGGTGGGTTTTGTGAATTTGGTCCATCACTTAGAGCAGTATTTCCAAACCTTCCTGATAATATTGAGAATTGTAATACTGCAGGGGTATTTGGCCCTGTAGTAGGAGTTCTTGGATCACTCCAAGCCCAACTAGCAATCAATTACATATTAGGTCTTAAACCAAAACCAATTGGCCAAATGATTTCAATTAATCTTAAAAGTTACCATTTTTCAAAATTTAGATTTGATCAAGCTAATGAACCTAAAAAATCTAATTTCAAATTTATCGACTTAAGTCAAATAAAAAAAAATGATGTTGTTATTGAGTTAAGAAACAATAAAGAAATGCCAATCTTGAAAACAAATAATACAATTAGAATTCCATTGCACGAAGTAATGAAAAGGATAGTAGAGTTTGATCAAAATCAACGTCTGGTATTTATTTGTAGGAGTGGAGTTCGTTCATGGAATGCTGCTAAATCAGTTGAGGACAAATGGAGAAACACAATAAGCTTAATAGCTGACGACACTAATGATTAGGAACAATTTTAAATGAAAACAATTTTAATAACAGGTGGTACTAGTGGTCTTGGCTATAGAACAGCTTATATCTTGGCTCATGAAAGTGAAAATAAAATTATATTAATAGGCAGTAATAATAAAAAAGGTCAACAAGCTGTTGAAAGATTAGTCTACGAAACTGACAATAAAAATCTTAGATTTATAAAAACTGACCTCTCATCCATTAACGAAATTGGGTTACTAGCAAAAGATTTAATCAAAGAAAAAATTGATATTTTAATTAATAATGCAGGTGCACTATTTTACTCAAGAAATGAAAGTATAGACCAAATAGAAAAAACTTTTGCTCTTAATCATTTATCATATGTTGCTCTGACTAACTTATTATTAAAATTTAAAGTTATAAAAAATGGTGGTAGAATAATCAACGTTGCAAGCGGAGCTCATAGGGGAATAGATTTAGATTTCAATGATCTAGAAATGTCCAACAACTATAACGGTTGGAAATGTTATAAAAAATCAAAACTCTGCAATATTCTTTTTACAAAAAAATTAAGTGAGTTGACTTCTACAAATAATATTACGGTTAATTGTCTTCATCCAGGATTTGTCAAAACTGAATTTGGTAAAAATAATAAAGGTGTTGTTAGTTTAGTAATTAAATTTTTGATGAATGTTTTTGCTATAACAGTTGAAGAAGGGGCAAAAACAATTATTCATTTAGCCAATAGTGAGGATGTAAAGGACATAACAGGTAAATACTTTTATAAAAAGAAAATTAAACTACCCTCTCAATATGCAGAAGATTCAAGTTCGGCTGATCAATTATGGAACAAGTCTATTGAAATGCTGAAAAACAAAGGTTTGACACTTTAAACAAAATACTACACACGTAAGCTTATGAATAATTATAAGTCTTCTCTGATAACGCCTGTATTATTAGCGGGTTCACTAATCATCATAATCACTTTTGGAATCAGAGGGAGTTTTGGTGTGTTTCAAATACCAATAGAAAATGAATTTCAGTGGTTAAGAGTTGAATTTTCTTTAGCTATAGCTATTCAAAATCTTGGATGGGGAATTGGTGCTCCAATATTTGGTGCATTAGGCGAAAAATTTGGCGATAAAAAAATGATTGTAGCTGGTGCATTTTGTTACGTTTTTGGTCTAGTTCTCTCTACATATGCAAAAAATCCATTAACTCATCAATTCTTAGAACTTATTATTGGCTTTGGTATAGCTGGTACTGGTCTTGGTATGATATTGGCAGTAGTAGGAAGGGCTTCTAGCGAAAAAAATAGATCTATGGCTCTAGGAATAGTAACCGCAGCTGGGTCTTTTGGTCAAATGTTTGGAGCTCCAATTGCACAAGCTCTTCTTAATTTCTATAGTTGGCAACAGGTTTTTATTATTTTTGCGTTAACTATAATTTTAGTGATGTCGGTGGTTCCCTTCCTTAAAGACGCACCTATGGTAACAAAAAAAGAAGTAGAGATAAGTCTAACAAAAGTATTAAGTAATGCCTTTAAAGATCCAACTTTTTCAATGATATTTTTTGGATTTTTTGCATGTGGATATCAACTAGCTTTTTTAACCGCGCATTTTCCTGCAATGGTTACTGAAATGTGTAGTGCAATAACCCCATCTAGTGCATTACATTTTATAGGCGTGTCAACAACATCGAGTTTAGGCGCGTTGGCTATAGGTTTGATAGCATTCAGCAATATTTTTGGAACCATATATGCTGGCTGGTTAGGTCAGAAATTTCCAAAGAAGTATTTATTAGCAGGCGTATACGCTCTACGATCATTAATTGGTTTAATTTTTATATTACTTCCAATTACACCCACAACAGTAATATTATTCTCACTTTTCATGGGATCACTGTGGTTGGCAACAGTTCCATTAACTAGTGGTTTGATCGCGCATATTTATGGATTACGCTATATGGGAACACTCTATGGACTTGTGTTTTTTTCTCATCAAATAGGCAGTTTTCTCGGTGTTTGGATGGGTGGCAAGCTTTATGACGCAACAGGTGATTATACTCTTGTTTGGTGGATTGGGATTGGAGTTTCTGTTTTTTCTACATTAATACATATACCAATAAAAGAAC
>QBZG01000021.1 GCA_003282435.1 SAR116 cluster bacterium AG-335-B03 | reverse complement strand
TAATTTAGTCCCAACTCCATCTGTACTGGAAACAAGAATGGGATCTTGAAATCCAGTTTTTTTTAAATCAAATAATCCACCAAATCCTCCTAATTTTCCTGTAGCACCGTTTATTGCAGTACCTTTTGTAATATGAGAAATTTCAGAAATAAGATTATTTCCTTCATCGATATTCACACCTGAGTCCAAGTAAGTTATTGATTTATTAGTCATGTTATTTGGTTTTTTTGCCATTTTAATGTTATTTTGATGTAAGAAGTCATTACAACTAATACTTAATGAAAAATTATTCTTAGATTTATATATTGATATATCGATGTTATACTCACATATCAATCAAAAAGTCAGGTTCTTATTTAATGCCGTCTATTTACTTAAAAACAATTCTTACTATTATATTAAAATCATTTTTCTTTGTTTCCACACCTTTTGCCTCAACCAATGAAGATTGTCAGAATTCATCGTTTTATGTAAGAAATATAAAAGTTGATTTAACAAAAGCATCAATTAATGAAGCTAGGTTTCAAGCCGAAAATAAAGCAAAATTATTAGGTATAGGAAGGCTGATTAATAGACTGATTTTAGACAATAACAATCTAAAATTTAAAAAAAATGAAATTACTACTTTAGTTGATTATTTAAAAATTAATAATGAAGCTAATAGTGATAAGAGATACTTAGCCAATTTTGACATTTGTTTTAATAGAAACCTAGTAATTAATTTTTTTTCGTAAAAATAAGCTAAAATATTCTGAAACTTACAGAGAACCTATTTCTGTTCTCCCAATATTTAAAGGGCCAAGAGGATTTGTAATGTGGGATGAAAAAGATCAATGGTATAAAAAATGGAAATATAATCTAAAATTAGTTGACGGATTAGTCAAACTAAAACTTGCCCAAGGCAACTTTCAATTAAATAGAATTTTAAGCGCTAATCTTCTATTAAATTCTAACAAAAATCTTATTAACAAATTGATTAGAAATGAAAAAACTAATTCTTTATTACTTGTAATAGCTGAACCTGTTTTGCAAACAAATGGAAAAACTTATTTAAATACCTATGCCAAATATTACAATCTTAATGGAAAATTTGTTAACACAGTTTACAGAAATAAAACTCCTCTTAAAAAAACCTCTTCTATATATAATATCGATCCAACTTTAATAACAAAAGAGATATTAAAAATAATTAGTTCAATGGAAAAAAACTGGAAACAAAATAATTTAATTGATACTAGCATTTTAAATGAAGTAGATTTAGTAATACCAATTACCTCTATATTGTCTTCTAAACTTCAAAATGAATTATTATTTAACGATAAAAAATTATATGTGAAATCAACCAAAGGATTTCTTGATACAGGATTACTTGAAATAGAAAATGAAATTATTTTTTATAAAAATAAAACATTTAACAGTTTTCAAAATATTACAAGAAGTATGTTCAGCTCTTCAAAGCAATTGAAATATGAAAAGAATATTGCTGTTAATCAGAAAGATATAAGTATTTGGCCTATGGTTCTAAAAAAATTAGAAAATTTACCATTTGTTATTGAAGTTATGGTAGTTTCTATCACAGACAAACGAGGAAGAATTATAGTTAAATTTATGGGAAATAAAAAAACATTTTTTCAGGCTGCAAATGAAAAAAAATTAACATTCAAGAATTTAAATTCTAGACAATATACACTTGTTTATTAAGCAAGACTGAGGTTCCCAATATGTATGAATTTTTTAAAAAAAATTATCTTTATATATTTATAATCTTATTATTATTTATAACGATATACTTATTTGAGGTTTTAACTCCATTTGCAATAGCTTTTATAATTGCTTATTTAATAAATCCATTGAAAATAATATTTGACAAGTTCATGAATAAAACATTTTCAAGTTTTTTATCTGTAATAATTTTTGTTTTAGGTTTTTTCTCTGTTTTGATTTTAATTTTACCAATTATTTTATATCAAATACAAAATTTCATTACTGTTTTACCAGAATACGTTAGTTACGCTAAAGATCTTATAATAGAAATTAATGATAAATATTTATTTAGTGAAAAAATAAAAAATATAGATTATGCAAGCTTTTTTAAACCTTTATCTAGTAATATTGTTACCTCTGGTAATAATTTAATAAATAATGGAATAGAACTTTTTAACGGTGTGTTCAATATTATCTTAATATTTATTATATCTTTTTATATGAGTTTGCAGTTTAATAAAATAAAACTTTTCTTATATGATTTTGCAGATAAATCTCATTTTGAAGATTTCCCAATTCTAATAAAACAGATAGATGACGTTTTATCGAAATTTATACGTGGTCAAGGTTTAGTATGTCTTACGTTATCGATTTTTTATGGAATAGCATTATTTTTGGTTGGTATAAAATTTGGAATTATACTTGGTATTTTTGCAGGGATTATATCTTTCGTACCCTTTATAGGTGCTTTTATAGGAGGGGGACTTACTATAATTTTGGGTTTTTCACAATTTGGGTTATCTTTTGAGTTAACAATTTTATTATTAATTTTCGTATTTGGACAATTATTAGAGAGCTATTACTTAACACCAAAATTAGTTGGAGATGCAATAAAATTGAGTCCAATTTGGATTATATTTGCCTTGTCAACGGGTGCTTTTTTATCAGGTTTTGTCGGAGTATTGATTTCTCTGCCTTTTGCAGCAGTTTTAGGTGTTATAGTTAGATACTATTTTATAAAGCTATCTTAATGACATTAGTTTTATGACTTCAAAAATCAGAAATATTAATAAATACATTTTTAATAAACAAATGGCACTGCCGTTAACTTTTAAAACAATAAAGAATAGAGAAAATTTTATTATTTCAAAATGTAATGAAGAAGCTGTTAGGTTAATAGAAAATTCATCTTTTTGGCAAAATAAAAGAAAAATTAATTCTATTCCAGCAGCTATTATCTTTGGACCAAAAGGTTCAGGTAAAACACATTTGTCTCATATATTTAAAGAACGTAATCGATGTGAATATTTATCGTCTTTATCTAGTTTTAATTTAGATGAAATAGAAGATGGTAAAAAATATATAATAGATGATTTTATTCCTAGTGAAAAATATCCTTCAAAATTAGTTATGCATTTTTTAAATAGAGTCACATATCAAGACGGTTCAGTTCTATTTTTATCAAATTTATCACCTTCGAAGATGGATTGGAAACTCGAGGATTTAAATTCAAGAATACGTAGTTTAATTTGTAGTGAAATAAAATTACCAGATGATGTGCTCTTGTATTCCTTTATGGTTAAATATTCTAACGATAAAAAATTATTTATAGATGACAAACAACTTATATATATATTAGAAAGAATAAATAGAAATTTTGATAGTGTTATTAAAGTAATTGATAAACTTGATACTTATTCTTTAGAAACGAAAAAAAAAATTAGTTATAAAATCATAAAATCTCTATTAGGCAAAAGTTAATTATAACTAAAAACTTATTTTTTTAACTTTATAATTTTCAATGGTAAATCCTAATTTACCTTCTAGTAATAAATCAACAACTTTACCAAAAACATCATACCGCCATCCTTCAAAAACCTTTAGTCCTTCTCTTTTACCATCTAAGATAGATTTAAGATCATCTGTGTCAGCAATTAACTTTTCGGCTAATCCACTTTCTTCAGAGCAGTATACGAGTAAAAGTTTTAAAAAATCTAGACTACATTTATTAACGTTAGATTTTTTATTAAATTTAGCAACTTTTGGCCAAGTATTAGGATCGACCTTTTCAGCATCTTTAATTATTTTCACTATTTCATTTAAATCACTAACAGAGACGTTTTTAGGCATACCTCTAATTTTATTAAACAAATCGATTTTATTAGGTTTAAATAGAGATATATTTACTAAGGTTTCATCTCTAATTAATCTATTTCTTGGAATGTTTCTTTCTTTACATTTATTTTCGCGCCACTTTGCTAAAATTTTAAGTATATTTAATGTTTCAGATTTATGGTATTTTATTTTAATTCTTTTCCAAGCTTCTTCTGGATTTACATTGTATAAATCTTTTTTGTAAAGTTGTTCAATCTCTTTACTAACCCATTCTTGTCTGCCAGCTTCAAGAATTAATTTATTAACTGATGGAAATATTTTTATTAAATGAGTAACATCTGAAATCGCATAATCTAGTTGACTGTTTGTTAGTGGTCTTTGTAACCAATTTGTAAATTGATTTCTTTTATCAATTGATAAGTTTAAAAACTTGTCTACTAATTTCTCATAACCAACTTGGTCACCTAATCCACAAAACATTGCGGCTATTTGAGTGTCATAAATTGGCTTAGGTATTTTACCAGTTAAATTCAAGAAAATTTCTATATCTTGCCTTCCAGAGTGAAAAATTTTTAAAATTTTTTCATTTGAAAGTAAATCCCATATTGGATTCATATCAATTTCAGAAAGTGGATCAATTGCAGCTGCAAAGTCTTTACCTGCGATTTGAACCAAACATAATATAGGATAGTAAGTGTTATCTCTAATAAATTCAGTATCGATTGCCAATACTTTTTGTTTTAAACATTTATTAATAAATTCTTTTAATGTATCATTATCTACAATTAATTTATTTATTTTGACCATACTTAACAATATAACTTATTTCTTCTGAAAATATTAAAATATTAATAACATGATATTAATAACGGGGTGTAAAATGTTTTTAAAAAATTATCTATATCTTCTGTCTGTTTTTTTAATTATTTCCAGCCCTTCCTTTGCTATTAAGCTTTTATCTCATAAAGCTACTTATACACTTAATGTAGAGGATATAGAAGAAAACAGTTTTCTTGAAGGTGGGCAAGGACAAACTTATTTTGAAATCATAGAAAATTGTGAAGGTTGGAATGTCAAAGAAGATTATGTCCTTATATATGAGTTACCTAATAAAAAAATGACTAATAGTTATTCAAGCTATTCAACATTTGAAAATTTTTCAGGTACAAAACATAGTTTTGAATTAAATGAAAAAAGTGAATTAAATGGAGACAATTCATATCAAGGTTTTGTTGAAAAAAATAATATTAATATTTCTGGTTCAGTAATTAACAATTCCATCAAACAATTATCGTTCAAAAAAGATATTTTATTACCTATAGAACATTTAAAAAAACTTATTGAAGCTGCAAAAAATGAAAAAAAAATATTCACACAAAAAGTTTTTTTTGGGAATGAGGACAAAGAATATATAAAAATTGTATCTGCATTTATAGGTACAAAAAGAAATTCTGCATTTAAAGATTTTGACTATTTTAAAAATAAAATTGTTTGGCCAATGAAAATAGCTTTTTACAAGGAAAATTCTAAATCGGAAAACCCTGACTATGAAATTAGCTTAGAGTTAGATGAATTTGGAGTTGTTCATTCTTACGATGTAAATTATGGAAATTTTAAAATCAAAGCAGTTTTAAAAGATTTTAATATTATGAAAAAGAAGAGCTGTAATTAATATATTTTTACTTAATTTTAGCTTCTTTAAACAATACATGTTTCCGGACTTTAGGATCATATTTCATAAGTTCTAATTTTTCTGGCTTAGTTCTAGGATTTTTTTTAGTAACATAAAAAAAACCTGTATCTGCAGAACTCAGTAATTTTATTTGTAAAGTTGCTGGTTTAGCCATGATTAACTCCTATTTAATAATGCAACTTAGCTTTTTTTTAAATAAAGTCAAGGTACAGAATTTATTTTAATTTGATTTCTTTTCTTCCTTTTGATTTCCCATCTTATTACTTATCCATTTAACAGTAATGCTTCCTGTTAAAGGAACAACTTCTACAATCTTTACCTTTAATTTCATTCCAACATTAAATTTAGTACCAGTACGTTCTCCAATTAATGTTTGTTTTATTTGGTCAAAATCATACCAGTCATTGGGAAGCGCTCTTATAGGGAGTAATGCTTCAGCAATACCACTATCTAAAGACACAAAAATACCAAATTTATGTATTGATATTATTGAGCAATCAACAATTTCATTTATCTTATTTTGGTATAATAATGAGATATATCTATCAACAGTTTTTCTTTCGGCAACGATTGATTTTCTTTCGGTGTTTGAAATATGATCACATATTGATTTAAAATCATTATTTTCATCTTTTTGAATTAACGTTTTATTAATTATTGAAATAATTTGTCTATGAACTAATAAATCAGCATACCTTCTTATAGGTGAGGTGAAATGAACATAGTTTTTAAGAGCTAAACCGAAATGTGATTTGTTTTTATTCTCGTATTTTGCTTGAGATTGACTTCGTAAGATTGACTGATTAACAGACTCATATTCAGGAGAACCTTTACTTTCATCTAAAATTTTATTCATCAATGAAGGATGAGGTACTTTACCAATTAAGATTTTTGATAAAGGTTGTCCTACCAAATCTATCAATGATCTATATTTTTCTGGGCTTGGAGGTTCGTGAGATCGGTAAATTGATTGATTTGTTGCCTTATTTATTTCTTCAGCGGCAGCAACGTTTGCCAATATCATTAATTCTTCAATGATTTTATTACTTGTTACTCCATAAATATTTTTGATATCTTGAGGCCAACCATCCTCATCAAATAAAATTTTCTTTTCAGGTAATTCTAGATTTAAAGCACCTCTTTTTTCTCTGATATTTTCCAAAATTTTATAAACATCTTGAAGAGACTTAATTACTTTTAAAATATTTGGTTCAATACTTTGATCTATAAATTTATTATCGATAATATTTTCAACTTCATCATAGGTCAGGCGTTTTTTTGAGTTAATTATAGATCTGTAAAAAGAATGAGACTTTTTTAATCCATTCTTATCAAGAATAATTTCAACTGTTAAGCATGCTCGATCAAGATTGGGTTTAAGAGAGCATAGGTTGTTTGATAATTCTTCAGGGAGCATTGGAATCACATAGTTGGGGAGATATATTGAATTTCCTCTAAGTCTTGCTTCTTTGTCAATATAAGAGTTTTCTTTAACAAAATGTGACACGTCAGCAATGGATACTAGAACACGCCATCCTTCTTTTTGACTTAATTGTTCTGCATAAACAGCATCATCAAAATCTTTTGCATCTTCTCCGTCTATTGTAACAAAGGAATTTTCTCTTAAGTCCATTCGTGAATTTGTATCAATGATATCTAATTTTTTAACCTCATCTTTTATATTAATATCAAAATTATTCCTTAAGTCGTGTTCTTTTATAGCAAGATAAGAAAAAACTCTAGGATCTAAAGATGACCCAATAACTTCTAAAATTTCAGCATAAGTTTTTTGAACTCTATTTTTAAACTTAAGCCTTTTGTTGGTTTTAATTTTTTTTATCTTTAATTTTTTTAAAGCTTGTCCAGAAGCAATCTGAGCTTTAACTACATCACCTTTTTTAATTAAAAGGTCTTCAGGTATTATTGGTTCAATAACTTCTTTACTTTGAATTCCTCTTTCTAAAACTTGAAGAATAAACTTGTTTTTTGAACTCAATTTTACTTTTGCAAAAAAATATTTTCTATCAATTTCAATTTTTTTTATTATTTTGATTAATTTATATTTTTTATTTTTTGACTCTAATTCTACTAATAGATGATCGTTAACGCTAAAGTTTATGTTGTTTTTATTAAAAGGTATCTGTATTTTTTTTGATGTATGATTGCTTTCAGAAATTTTGCCAACTGCATAGCCATCACTATCCAATGTTATTACTTTTAAAGATAAAATTTCTTTGTTAGTTAATTCCAAGCTATTAATATATCTTTATAATCATTATTAAAAAATTACCAAAATCTAACATTATTTTTTCTTAGTGAGCTTCTTTTTTGGTCTAGGAGGTTTTGCTGCTTTTGCAATTATTAATTCTATTGCTTGTTCAAGTTTAATCTCTTCGAGAGATACAGATTTTGGCAAAGTAGCCCTAATTTTATTATATTCAACATATGGTCCAAATCTTCCTGATTTTGCTAGTACTTTACCGTTACCGTCAGGATGGTCACCTAAAACTTTGCCTAGCTTGTCACTGTTTTCACCTATCAAAACCACAGCATGATTTAAACCAATATTTATAACAGTTTCATCAGCCGGTATACTTATAAAATTTATATCATACTTTAAATAGGGGCCATATCTTCCAATTCCTGCAGAGATATCTTTACCTGTTTCTGGATGTTTACCTATTAGTCTTGGTAAAGAAAGGAATGCAAGAGCTTTTTGAAGATCAATTCCCTGGGCGTCTACCAATTTAGGAATACTAGTTCTTTTGGGTTTTTTCTCTTCACCTAACTGAAGATAAATACCATAGGGACCTTTTTTGATTATGGCGTTTAGACCACTTTCAGGGTCAACACCTAATACACCGTCATTTTCTGGTATAAAAGTATTGTTGGCATCATTCTCCTCTTTACTTTGATTACTTGCAATTTGTTTAGTGAATTTACATTCAGGATAATTTGAACATCCAATAAAAGCGCCATATTTTCCAAGCTCTAAACCTAATTTTCCATTAGAGCAAGTAGGACATATTTTGTTTGGTTGGCCATCATTATTTAAATCTTCATTAGGAAAAAATAAATCTGATAGTTCGTTTTCAAGAGCCTCAAGAATTTTGTCTCTTTCTAAGTCCGACATTTTATTTAAATGTGGCTTAAATCCATCCCAAAACTCTTTTAATAAATTTTTGTAATTTAATTTTCCATCTGAGACTTTATCTAACTTTTTTTCTAAATCAGCGGTAAAATCATATTCTATATATTGTCCAAAGAAATTATTTAAAAAGGCAGTGAGAATTCTTCCTCGTTCTTGAGGTAAATGTTTACCTTTTTCTTTTTCAACATAACTTCTATTTATAAGAACTTGTAGGATAGATGCGTATGTAGAAGGTCTTCCAATACCTAACTCTTCCATTTTTTTTATAAGGCTTGCATCTGTATATCTAGGAGGAGGTTGTGTGAAATGTTGTTCTCCATCGGCCTTTTGTAGATCAACTTTATCATTTTCTAATAATTTTGGTAATATTTTATCATCTTCTCTATCCCTATAAATAAAAAAACCTGGGAAAGATACTTGTGATCCATTTGCTCGAAAAACAATACTCATATCTTTATTTGAAATATCAGCTGAAGTTTCATCTAGCTCAGCTGATTGCATTTGACTTGAAATAGTTCTTTTCCAAATCAATTCATAAAGTTTTAATTGTTCTGTATCTAAGTATTGCGACATATCCTCTGGATCACGTGAAATTGATGTTGGCCTAATTGCTTCATGAGCTTCTTGGGCATTAGCCGCTTTAGATTTATATACTCTTGGTACTTGAGGAATATAATCTTTACCATGACGGTTTATTATTTCTTCTCGTAATTCCTCAATAGCCTGAGAACTTAATTGGACACCATCTGTTCTCATATAAGTTATTAAACCAGTCGTTTCACTCCCAATATTTACACCTTCATATAATTTTTGGGCTATTCTCATTGTTCTTGACGCACCAAAACCTAATTTGTTTGAAGCTTCTTGCTGAAGTGTCGAAGTAGTGAAAGGTGCTAAAGGATTACGTTTAACTCGCTTACTAACAATTTTAGTTATATTAAATGAAGATTTTCTAACTTTATCTAGAGCATTATTAGCTTCGTCTTCATTTTTAATATCCATTCTGGCTAATTTTTTACTATCAAGTATAAACAGCCTTGCTAAGAAATTTTCATTATTATTGTTTAAAAAAATCGAAGATATCGACCAATATTCTTCAATATTAAATTTTTCAATCTCAATTTCTCTCTCACAGATAAGTTTCAATGCAACGGATTGAACTCGGCCTGCAGATTTTGAGCCTGGAAGCTTTCTCCATAATATTGGAGAAATTGAAAAGCCAATCAAATGATCTAAAGCTCTCCTTGCCAAATATGCTTCAACCAACTCTGAATTAATTTTTCTTGGTTTTTTCATTGCGTCTAAAACAGCATTTTTGGTTATTTCATTAAAAACAACTCTTTCAACTGGTTTACCCAAAATAGTTTTTTTTGAATCTAAAATTTCTTTTAAATGCCAACTAATAGCTTCTCCCTCTCTGTCAGGATCTGTAGCTAAAATCAATCTATCAGCAGATTTTAACTCCCCAATAATTTCTTTAACAACTTTTTCTTTATCTTTATGCATTTCCCATGACATTTTAAAATTATCGTCAGGAAGAACTGCTCCATCCTTTGATGGTAAATCTCTTATGTGGCCAACGGATGCAATTACCTTGTAGTCATTTCCAAGATATTTATTAATAGTTTGAGCTTTTGCTGGAGATTCAACTATTACTAACTTCATTTGTTTTTAGCCTAAAATATTAAAATTCAAAATTATATTATTTAAGTGCAGATAACACTACTTTTACAAAATAACAATAATTATGTTTTTAAATCTTAGCTTCTGATCCATTTAGTAATCTCTTTATATTTTCTCTATGTTGTAAGTAACAAATTGATGAAATCAAAACAGAAGCTATAAAAAATGATTTTTCAGAAGTGAAAAAAAACATTGAAATTGGAATAAATAAATATGAGATCAATGCCGACAAAGAGCTTATTCTATATAATTTTGCTATTGATAACCATATCAAAATTGCTATCACTCCAACATATATGTTAAGAAAAATTATAGTGCCAAAACCAGTTGCAACACCTTTACCACCTTTGAAATTTAACCATATCGGGAAACAATGTCCAATTACAGCAGATACAGCAACTAAAGATTGAAAAAGATTAATATTGTTAGTCAAATCAAATTCTATAAAATTTTGAGAAATACTTACAATATAGATAGCAAGCGCACCTTTGGTACCGTCTAGGATTAGTGTCAAGAGTGCTATTTTTTTATTTCCAGTTCTTAATACATTTGTGGCACCAATATTTCCACTTCCAACTTTTCTTATATCACCCAAACCAGATAGTTTAGAAAGTAATAAACCAAATGGTGTTGATCCCATAAAATATCCAAAAAGGAAAACACTTAAAAAAAGTAAATGACTATGATCAAAAATCATTTTATGATTTTATCTTTAAGTATTTGGTTTATATGTGCAACTTGACCATTTATGAATGTGCCCAGAATTTTTCCTTTTATTTTTCTATGATCAAAGGGTGTGGGACTAGTTTTTAAATTATTTTGATTTATAACATCATGATAATTCTCATCAAAAATTATAAAATCAGCAAGTCCGTCTTTTTCTAAACTTGGTTTTTCCATTTTGAGTACATTTGCTGGATTAATAGTTAATAATGAAATTGCCTTATTTAAGTCTATAATTTTTTTATGTACTAACTCTAGCGTCATCAAAAATAAAGTTTCTATTCCAGATGCTCCAACGGATGCAGCAGAAAAAGGTTGTGCTTTTGTATCTTTTGATCGAGCTCTATGATCGGAAGCAATGGCATCAATTGTTCCATCCTGAATGCCCTCAATTACTGCTAATCTATCATCTTCTTTTCTTAGTGGAGGAGACAATTTAAACGCAGTGTTATAACTTAATAAAGAAGTTTCATTTAAAGCAAAATAAGGTGGAGCAGTATCACATGTTACTTTAAGACCTATTTTCTTCGCTTCTCTGATTACATTGATTGAATCGCGTGTTGATACATGAGCAACATGATAACTAGCCCCTGTTAATTTAGCTAATCTTATATCTCTCTCAACAATAATAACTTCTGCACACGAAGGTATACCAATTAACCCAAGACGAGTGGAAATTTCGCCTTCATTCATTTCACCGTTAATTAATGTAGTTGATGCTTTGTTTAAGCCAGATAAATCTTCATCTTCTGCATGTTGAATAATTGGACGATTAATCATCGCCGCATAACTCATTAAACGTCTCATAACTAAACTATTTTTTATACTTTTATTTCCATTTGTAAAACCAATGGCCCCCATTTCTGACATAAGACCTATTTCACTCATTTCTAAACCATGATCGTCTTTAGTGGCAGCACCATAGATATTTACTTTAGTAACGTTAGGGGTTTCAGACTGTCTTTTAATATGATCTATTATTGACGGGTTATTTAATTTAGGAGTTTGATTTGGAAGAATTACCATCGAAGTAATACCATTTTCAGCGGCAATTTTTTGAATAGCTGTCAAATTTTCAGTTTTTCCAATATTAACTCGCATGTCTATTAGTCCAGGCGACATAGTCAAACCATTACAATCATAGATATTAATTTGTCTATCTTGATTTGAAACTTCAGTTTTAAAATCCTTACAAATTGAAAAAATTTTGTCATTACAAATGACAACATCTGAGATGTCATTGAAATATGTCTTAGGATTTAAAACTTTGATTGATTTTAAAACTGTAAAAGTCATTTTTAATTTTTCATCATATTATTTTTTGTATGATTTAAAGCCTCAATTATAGACATTCTTACTGCAACGCCCATTTCAACTTGAGTCTTGATTAAACTTCTATTTGTATCATCAGCAAGTGCAGATGCAATTTCCACTCCTCGGTTCATAGGACCTGGGTGCATAATAACAGCATTCGGGTTGGCTAGAGCAAGCTTTGCTTCATCAAGGCCGAAAAACTTAAAATATTCTCTCTCAGAGGGATTTTCAGTTCCTGTCATTCTTTCATTTTGTAAGCGTAAAAGCATGACAACATCAGCATCTTTAATACCCATTTTCATGTTACTAAAACACTTCACACCTAAATTTTCTAAATTTGAGGGCATTAATGTGGAAGGAGCAACACATCTTACCTCTGCTCCCATTGTTGTTAATAAATGTATATTTGATCTTGCCACTCTACTATTAGCTATATCTCCGCATATACTAATTTTTAATCCCTCTAAATAACCTACTCTTCTTTTTATGGTTAGGGCGTCTAGCAGAGCTTGTGTAGGATGTTCGTGTCTACCATCACCAGCATTTATAATGCTACAATTTAAATAATCTGCAAATAATAGTGGGGCACCACTATGAGGATGTCTGACTATTAATAAATCTGGCCTCATAGCATTTAATGTGCTTGCAGTATCCAGCAAACTTTCTCCCTTTTTAATAGATGAATTTATAAGTGATATATTAATAACTTCTGCACCAAGTCTTCTTGCAGCAAGTTCAAATGAGACTCTTGTTCGAGTTGAGTTCTCAAAAAATACATTAAGTACCACGTAACCTTGAAGTACTTTTGTATTAGTATGTCTATCTAAATTTGCAAAATAATCAGCTCTTTCAATCAATTTCTGGATTTCAGACTTTTCCATTCCTTCAATGGCTAATAGATGATTTGATGATAATTTTATAGGAGAAGAAAAGAAGCTTTCGTTCTTATTTTTTTTTAATTCATTCATTAAAAATATCTTACTACATCTTTTTTTGTAATCCGTCTAGTGCAGTTTGTAATATCCAACATGCAGCAAGTTGATCTGTTCTAAGACTTCTTTTCTTCCTAGTCATATCTTCCATGATCATTGGTCTTTCAATTGCCATAGTAGACATTCTTTCGTCTTGAAAAAAGATTGGTAAATCCTTAACTCTCAAAATACTTTTTGTGAAATCACGAACAGAATCACATCTTGGCCCCAGACTTCCATCCATATTTAATGGCCAACCCATAATTAAACCTGCAATATCGTAATAATTAAATACTGACAAAAGTTCATTTATGTCAGATGCAAGTTTTTTTCGCTTAATTGTTTTAATTGGTGAAGCAACGGTTAGATCAGTGTTACTAACTGCAATTCCAAGTGTTTTGGTTCCTGGATCAATACCTATAAGCCTTTTTTTTGGCAAAATATTTAACAAAAATTCATCAAGCTTGAAGATAGGCATAATTGATGCTAACAGATTTCCTTATTAATTAAAAATTATCAGTGAAATGAAGGATCAAAAATGTCCAAGAAAGAATCAATCGTTGATATTCCTACTGTAAACAAAATAGCTAGATTATCTCGTTTAAATATTCCAGAAGCTAGTAAACAAAATCTTACTAATGATTTAAATAATATACTAGGTTTTGTAGCACAATTAGACGAAGTTAATACTTCAGACGTAAAACCTTTAGCTTCAGTAACAGGACATAAGTTACCTTTAAGAAGCGACAAAGTAACGGACGGAAACATAGAAGATTTAGTTTTAAAAAATGCTCCCGAAAGTTCTGGTGGATTTTTTGTTGTTCCAAAGGTTATTGAATAATGTCTGATTTACTCAAATTTGATTTATTAAGTGCGTCTATTGCGCTTAAGAATAAAGAATTTTCTTCATTAGAATTAACTAATGCTTACTTTGAAGCAATTGAACAGACATCAGCATTAGGAGCTTATTTAGAAATCGTAAAAGATCATTCTATAAATATGGCAAAAGCTTCAGACAAAAATTTTAAAAATGGAACTGCAAGGCCACTAGAGGGTCTTCCGATTGGTGTGAAAGATATGTTTTGCACTAAAGATATTAAAACTACTGCATCTTCAAAAATACTTGAAAATTTTTGTCCTACTTATGAAAGTACTGTTACTCAAAATCTTTGGGATGATGGAGCTGTTATGCTAGGTAAATTATCTTGCGATGAATTTGCAATGGGATCTAGTAACGAAACAGCTGCTAGAGGAAATGTTATTAACCCATGGCTAAAAAATATTAAAATGTCGCCAGGGGGATCATCAGGCGGATCAGCTTCAGCAGTAGCAGCAAGGTCAGCACTTGCTGCTACTGGTACAGATACAGGTGGATCAATTCGGCAACCAGCAGCATTTTGTGGTATCACTGGCTTGAAACCAACTTATGGTCGATGCTCAAGATGGGGAATAGTTGCTTTTTCTTCTTCTTTAGATCAAGCAGGACCACTTACGAGGACAGTTAGTGATGCTGCTCTTATGCTTAATTCTATGGCTGGTCACGATAAAAAAGATTCAACCTCGGCTAATTTAGAAATGCCTGATTTAATGAATTACTTAGATAAAGGAATAAAAGGAAAAAAAATAGGCATACCCAAAGAATATACTCAAGATGGTATTTCAGACGATATTGTCACGTTCTACGAAAAATCAATCAATTGGTTAAAAGAATCTGGTGCAGAGATTTTGCCAGTTTCTTTACCGCATACAAAGTATGCTTTACCTGTTTATTATATAATAGCTCCTGCTGAAGCCTCTAGTAATCTCGCTAGATATGATGGGGTAAGATATGGAAAAAGAAATGAAGCTGCAAGTCTAGATGAGATGTATGAAGTTACACGCGGTAATGGTTTTGGTGAAGAAGTAAAAAGAAGAATAATGATTGGAACATATGTTCTATCCTCTGGATACTATGATGCATATTACCTTAAAGCTCAAAAAGTTAGGAGATTAATAAAAGAAGATTTTGATAATGTTTTTGAAGAGGTTGACTATATTTTAACTCCGTCAACACCAACAACTTCTTTTGAATTAGGTAAAAAACAAGATCCTTTAAGTATGTACTTAAATGATATTTTTACCGTACCTGCGAGCTTGGCTGGTATGCCAGGTATATCCTTACCGGTAGGTTTAGATAAATTGGGTTTACCTATTGGCATACAATTAATTGCAAACTCCTTTGATGAACCTGGTTTAATAAGTACAGCTAGAGTTTTAGAAAGAAGTGCTGAGTTTAATTTTATAGCCGATGGAGCTGCAAAATGAATGAATCTATTAATTTAAAGCCTGGTCAAATAAATGGAGAGACAGGTATTTGGGAAATGGTTATTGGTCTTGAGATTCACGCACAAATTTCAAGTAAATCCAAACTTTTTTCTGGAGCGTCTGCTTCTTTTGGAGCAGAAGCGAATTCTAATGTTTCGTTGGTTGATGCGGCGATGCCAGGGATGTTACCTGTTATTAATGAGTTTTGTGTTGAGCAGGCTGTAAAAACTGGATTAGCGCTTAATGCAAAAATTAATAATGTTTCTATTTTTGATAGAAAAAATTACTTTTATGCAGATCTACCTCAAGGGTATCAGATAAGTCAGTTTACAAAACCAATTGTTGGAGAGGGTGAAATTATAATTGATTTAGATGACGGTTTACAAACTACCATTGGGATAGAGCGTTTGCATCTTGAACAAGATGCAGGAAAATCTCTACATGATCAGCATCCTAGCAAATCTTATATTGATTTAAATAGAACAGGTGTTGCATTAATGGAAATTGTATCTAAACCTGATATTAGATCACCACAGGAAGCAGGTGCTTATGTTAAGAAAATTAGATCTATTTTGAGATATGTGGGGGCCTGTGATGGAAATATGGAAGAAGGTTCACTAAGAGCTGACTGTAACGTCTCAGTAAGAAAATCAGGTGAAGAGTTTGGAACAAGGTGTGAAATAAAAAATTTAAACTCTGTTAGATTTATAATTCAGGCAATTCAATCTGAAGCCGAAAGACAAGTAGAAATTCTAGAAGAAGGTGGTAAGATAAATCAAGAAACCAGGCTTTTTGATACTTCTACGGGTGAAACCAGATCTATGAGAAGTAAAGAAGATGCTCATGATTATAGATATTTTCCAGACCCAGACCTTTTGCCTCTTGAATTTAGTGATAGTTGGGTTCAAAAAATTAGAGAAACACTCCCTGAACTTCCTGATTTACTCAAAAAAAGATTAGTCACCGATTTTGGTATTACTCCTTATGACGCCTCAATTTTAGTTGAAGAAAAAGATTATGTAGATTTTTACCAAAAAGCTGCAAACGGTAAAGATGGAAAGTTAACTGCTAATTGGATGATTACAGAGCTATTTGGTGCTTTAAAAAAAGAAAATATTTCATTATCCGACAGTCCTGTTTCGCCTGAAAACCTTGGTCAATTGATTGCTCTAATTTCTGATGGCACAATTTCTGGCAAAATAGCAAAAGATGTATTTGCAGAAATGATGATAAGTAAAAAATCTCCATCAGATATCGTTAAAGAAAAAGGTCTTGAGCAAGTTTCAGATGATACAGAAATTTTAAAATTAATAGATAAAGTTATTTCAGAGAATGAAGATAAGGTTAAAGATTATCTGGGTGGTAAGGATAGGCTTTTTGGTTTCTTTGTAGGTCAAGTTATGAAAATATCCCAAGGAAAAGCAAATCCAAGCATAGTCAACAAATTACTTAAGGAAAAACTTAAATAATTTATTTTTAAGCTATATTTTTTGGTTTCCAATTTGCTAATATTATAGCAATAACTATTGAGACAAACCCAATAATTAACTTAAAAGTTATTTCTTCATTAAGTATTATTGATCCAAGTAAAATAGCTGATAAAGGATTAAATCCAAGAGATATCGCGGCTTGGGTTGGTGAAATTAATTGAAGCGCTTTTCCCCAGCAATACATCATTAGAACTCCCCCAGGTATAATTAACATCAATAAAGCTGCAACTTCAAATTCGTTAATTTCTAAAAGATTTTTAATAGAGTTACCAAAAATTAAAGATATTAAAAAATTAAATATTGTACCAATTAAAATAACATAGATCATTACAGGTATGTTCCCATATTTCTTTAAATATTTACCTGAAAATACTGTAAAGCATGATGCTGAAAAAACACCAATCATCATAAGAAAGTCACCTTTTAATGTAGAGGCAAAGTTCTCATCTACTTTTTCAGACATACAAAATGATACTCCTGCAATAGCAAGTAGGACAGCAATAGATTTGTTAATCGTAATATTTTCAATATTAAAAAAATAAGCAATAATTATTGTACATAAAGGCATTGTTGCATAAAGTAATCCTGCTCTTGCAGCAGTTGTATGTTCTAGACCTAAAGCCATAAAATTTGGAAAAAAAGTAATCATAGCTAAACCAAGTAAACTCATAGGAACTAAATCTGTCTTGAAAAACTTCTTTTTCATATAAATTGACATGGATAGTAAAAATAGAATTAAACCAGTTAAACCATAACGTAAAAAACTTAATGTGAATGGATCTATGCTATCAACAACATATCTTGTAAATACAAATGTGGATCCTCCTAACATCGCAGATAAAGAAGCAAAAAATGATCCTAGCAGGAGAGTTTTGAGGATTGTTTTGTCTTTATTCATTATAGATTTTCTAATAAGTTGTAGTAAGGACATAACTTTAAAATTAACCTAATACAACTTTTAACAATTAAAGATAATAAGATTATGAAAAAAAATACATTAGGAAGAACCGGATTAGATATTTCGCAGGTTATACTTGGAGGAGGATGGGTAGGTGGACTTTTTATTGACCCAAAATATGAAACTATGGAAAAAGCTATAGAATTTTCAATTGAGTCAGGGATCAACTGGATTGATACAGCAGAAAGTTATAGTGATGGCCAATCAGAAAAAAATATTGGTGATTTGTTAAGTTCCCTCTCAGGTGAGAACAAGCTACAAGTCTCATCAAAAGCAAGACTAGATCCCACAAGTTCAGAAACATTTGAATCTCAACTTGATAGAAAATTAGATAACAGCCTTAAAAGATTAAAATTAGACAAACTAGAATTATATCAGTTACATAATAAAATAACTCTCGAAGAAAGTGATGAAACTTTAACATCTGCTCAAATTTTAAAGACTAATAGTGTCTCTGAAATTATGGAAAAAATAAAAGAGGACGGTAGGGTAGATAGTATTGGCTTTACTGCTTTGGGTGACACTGTTCCCATTAAAGATGTAGTCAAAACAGGCTCTTTTGATACCGTCCAAATATATTATAATCTTTTAAATCCAACAGCTAATTTTGATGATAAAGGTTTGTGGAATGATCATGATTTTTCTGGCTTGATATCAGATTGTCAAAAACAAAATATGGGTATAATGGGTATAAGAATTTTTGCCGCTGGTCTACTTGCAACTGACATAAGACATGGTAGAGAAATTCCTGTTACACATGTTATTGATATAAATGAACAAGAAAAACGAGTTAAAAAAATATTTAAACTTGTAGGTGATACCCACGGTAACAGGGCCCAATTTTCTCTAAGGTATGGATTATCAACTGATAATTTGCATTGTGCTGTATTAGGTTTAGCATCATTAGATCATCTTGAAAATTCAATTCAAGCAGTTGAAATGGGCCCATTACCTAAAGATGTTTTAGAGGAAATTTTAAAACTACAAAAAACAAATTTTATTTGAGTAAGTTTTAATTGAATTCAAGTAGATTGAGGTATTAATGAAAATATTAATTTTAGGAGTAGGTGGCATCGGAGGCTTTTTTGGAGGTTACCTTCAACAAAGTGGTGCAGATGTCACTTTTTTAGTAAGGCCTAAAAGAAAAGATTTATTATTAAAAAATGGTTTAAAAGTAATTAGTCCGCTTGGAAACCTTAAACTAAAACCAAATCTAGTTTTAGCAAAAGAACTAACTCCAATTTATGATATAATATTAATTTCTTGTAAAACATATGATTTAGATCAAGCTATACTTGATTTAAAACTTACCAAAGGGAAAGGTGTTATAATACCTTTTTTAAACGGTATGACTCACTTAAAAAAGTTAGATAAAGAGTTTGGAAGTGATAACGTCATGGGAGGTGTTGCTCATATAAGCTCAACTATAAACCAAAACGGAACAATAGAACACTTTAGTGAATTTAAAAAACTTACTTTTGGAAACAGAATGCCTAACCAAAATTATCTTTTAAAACCATTTTTAGATGTGTGTGAAAAAACTAAATTTGAGGCTGTTATTAGTGAAAATATAACCCTAGATTTATGGAAAAAATGGATTTTTATTGCTACTGTTGCAGGAGTAACAACTCTTTTTGGCTCAACTTTGGGAGAGATTAGTAATCATGAAGTTGGTAAAAAAACTTTAACGGATTTGTATAAAGAATGTAGATCAATTGCTGAATTTAATGGTTATAAACTTGATGATAATGAATCAAATAATGTCTTGAAAAATATTATGATTAAAGATTCCCCTATTAAAGCGTCTATGCAAAGAGACGTTGAAAAAAATGCCTTTACAGAGCATGAGGAGATATTTGGGCATTTGATTTCTAAAGCACAAAATTATAATTTTGATAATCCAATACTGACTTCATGTTATTTAAAAATGAAGATTTACAAAGAGAAATTAACTTAGTTTTATGTTCCAATTTTAAACGAAGATTTTAAGCCTCTTAAACAAGCTATAACACTTAAACCAGTAATCTTGCCTGTTCCTGGATTCTCAGGTGTTTGAACATTTTGAATAGACATTTCAAAAACAGCGCTGTCTGAGTCAACTTGAACTTTATGAGTATTTCTTTTTAAATTAGGATCAGCCCATATTTCAAGCTTTGTTTTATTCGCGCCAATTCCAGCTAGACCTACCGCTGCAGCAACATTTACATTAGCTGGAAAAGCTTTTGCTCCCTCGGTTGCTGACCCTTTGAATATTAATTTTGGTTCTAACAAATTATTTAATTGAATATTATTATTAATAACATATGGAGCGTTAGTCAGAGCATTAGGTGGTTTACGTGTAATCATTGTGACAGAATTAATTTTAGATTCTGAAGCGGCTCTTAGGGCATCTAAACCTAAAATTGCTCCTGTGGCTAAAATAATTTGAGTCTTGTTATTTCTCGCTAATTCTTCCAGATCTAAATTATCAAGTATTCCTGAGCCACTTACAGTTATCAATTTTCTTTCTTTATTAATACATTTAGTAGCAATTTCTCTAAAAGCCTCTTTGGGAGCGCAGTCAATAATGATCTCACAATTATCAACTAGAGTCTCCAAATCATAAATTTTTAAATTTTTATCTAATTTATCAATTCTTTCTTGAGCGTTAGCTTTACTTCTTGATGTGACACCATAAAAAGAAAAATCTTCTACTCCTTTAATAAGTGCTTTAGCAACTTCTGTTCCTATAGACCCAAATCCAACAATCCCTACATTCATAATTTTATCCTATTTTATTCATCGTCCAATTGCATACCCTTGCATAAATCTTGGATTTGCAGCACCTTTTAAAATTCCATTTTCCTTAGAAGCAGCTGTCATTCTTCCAAGGCTCCAGTCATTATCAACAGAAACTTTATGACCTTTTTTCTTAAGTTCATCAATAGACTTTGAAGGAAATCGACCTTCAACTGCTAAGTGACCTATATCAGTTTCTCTTGGATAAAAGGAGTTCGGAAAGTGAGCGGTACTAAAACCTGGGGCATCAATTGCCTCTTGAAGATTCAGTCCAAAGTGGACATGTCTCAAAAACAAGTGCAGCGACCATTGATCTTGCTGGTCACCGCCAGGTGTTCCAAATACCATGTATGGAACGCCATCTTTTAGTGCTAAGCTAGGAGATAAAGTCGTCCTAGGCCTCCTCTTTGGTCCTATACAAGCAGGTGATTTATTATCTAACCAAAACATTTGACCTCTATTGGATAAGCAAAAGCCTAGTTCTGGTATAATAGGAGAACTTTGCAACCATCCACCACTTGGTGTTCCTGCGATCATGTTGCCCCATTTGTCTATTATATCAAAATGAGTGGTATCTCCTTTAGTATTCCCTAAGCTGTTTGGATTTGGTTCATCAAATCTAGCTACTGTTGGTTCGCCTATGTCAAATTTAGAAAAAGATTCTGGAGTTGTTCCCTTTGGTCTTACCGATACTTTTCCTCCAAAGCCAGGAATGTTTCCAGGCCTAACTTCCATTGAGGCTTTTTCCGAAATTAAACTTCTACGTTGAATATTATATTTTTCACTCAGTAATATATCCATCGGTATTTCATTAAAGTTAGTATCCCCATAAAAAGCTTCTCTATCTGCAAAAGCTAATTTGGTTGCCTCAACAACTAAGTGAACAAACTCTGATGATTTTTCATCTAGAGTATCCAAATCAAATTTTTTTAATAATGCTAATTGTTGAAGGAAAGTTGGTCCTTGTCCCCACGGACCAGTTTTACAAACGGTATAGTTTTTGTAATCATAGGATAATGGTTTTTCAATTGTTGCAGACCAATTAGCTATATCATCAGCAGTAAGTAAGCCTTTATGTTTACTTTCTGTTGTGTCCATTACATGATTATTTTTACAATAGTTTCCAATTTCTTCTGCGACGAAACCTTTGCTCCATATTTCTCTGGCTTGATTTATCTGTTCTTTTTTATCTCTTGACTTTCCTTCTGTTTCTTTAATGATTTTTAAATAAGTTTCGGCCATTTTTTTATTAGTAAAAAAATCACCCTCTTGAGGCAACCTGCCTCCTGGAAGATATATTTCTGCAGAGCTTGTCCATTCATTTCTAAATAATTCTTCAACAGACTTTATGGTATTAATTATATTTGGGACTAAGTGATAACCTTTCGTTGCAATTTCAATAGATGGTTCCAAGACATCTCTTAATGACATGGTTCCAAAATTTAATAATAATAACATCCAAGCATCAAAAGCACCTGGGACAACAGCTGGTAACAAACCACTACCTGGGACTATATTTAATCCAAGATCATTGAAACTCTCTAATGTTGCTTGCTCTGGAGCTACTCCTTGACCACATATAACAATTGGAGCTTTATTATTCGGAGCTAAGATCAATGGTACTTCACCACCAGGACCATTTAGATGAGGTTCGACAACTTGAAGAGTGAAACCTGTAGCAACTGCCGCATCAAATGCATTACCTCCTTTTTCTAATATTGACATTCCAACTGCTGAAGCAACCCAATGAGTAGATGTTACAATACCAAAATTTCCAACAATCTCAGGTCTTGTAGTAAAGTTTTTCATTTAAAGTCCATTAAAAATATAAAAAAATTGACTCTGCGCTTGTATCTAAGCAATTATGATTTCGATAATTAATCAATAATAAATAAACTAATTTGTGGAGATAACAATGCCAATTAAAAATTTATTTAAAGCAAGTTTAGCTGGCGCTGCTTTATTTGCTTTATCTTTAACAGGTGCTTCAGCCGCGCCTGATATCCCTTGTGGAACTGCAAAACTTATTGTTCCTTGGGGAGCTGGTGGTGGAACAGACATCATCTTTCGTCAAATAGTCGATAAAGTGAATAAGAATGGAGCAAAACCCCAACTACAAGTCGTTAATGTAGGTGGTCAAGGTGGAAACAAAGGTGCTAAGCAAGCTGCTAAGGCAAAACCTGACGGTTGCACTTTATTCGCAATTCATCAAAGTGCTATTACTAGTTACTTTACTGGAAGAATTGACATAACATGGGATGCTTTCGAGCCAGTATCTATGGTGACATCTACTCCTTCAATTATTGGGGCCAATGTTAATACTCCATTTAATAATCTAACTGACTTAGTGGCTGCTGCGAAGAAAAATCCAGGAACTATTACTGCTGGCGGAACATTTGGGTCAACAAGTCAATTTGTCTTTTTATTATTAGAAGATGCTGCTGGAGTAAAATTTAAGCATGTTTCCTATGACGGAACCAAACAAAGAATGACTGCTCTTTTAGCAGATAATATTAAACTAGGTGAAATCAATTTAGCTGCTGCTATAAAATTTATTAAAGCTGGAAAGTTAAAAGCACTTGGTGTTACAAATCCTGCTAGATTAGATCAAATTCCTGACATGAAAACAGCCAAAGAACAGGGTGTAGACGTTATTTATGCAGTTGAAAGAGGCGTTGTTGCTCCTAAAGGAACCTCAAAAGCGATAATTGATCACTATGCTGCAATGTTAAAAGGTGCTGCTGCTGACGAAGATTTTAAAGCTGCTATGCATAAAAAAGGTATTTTAATAACTTATAAGGGTGCTAGTGATTATAAAGATCATTTTCAAGCAACTTATGATAAATGGTTACCAATTGCAAAAAAAGTTGGTGTCTACAAAAGATAAAATTTTAGTTCAGAGAGACTTTTCTCTCTGAACTATTTATCGGATATAAAATGACAAATAACAAATCAGACATAATCATTGCAATTTTTTTGCTGTGTTTCTCAGGTGTTATGATAAATGATGCATCTAATATCAGAGACCTTGGTTTTGAGGGAATGAAAGCAGATGCATGGCCTAGAGTTGTTTTGTGGCTTTTGGTGGTAATGTCGTCAGTAATGCTTGGAAAATCCTATCTTAAATTTAAAATAGTCAGCGATAAAGATAATGAAAATTTTAGCATTAATCTGGCAAAGTTTAAAAATGCTTTAATATGCTTTGGTATGTTCATGCTTTTCCTATCTACTTTGGATTATTTAGGAATGCTTATTGGTGGGATTTTATTTGTTTTTGGCCTGTTGACTTTGTTAGGTGGATTTTCTCATAAATTGATCGTTAAGCATCTTTTAGTTTCAATACTAAGTATTGGATTTATGTGGATGGTTTTTACTTTTGGTTTGCGAGTTATATTACCTGAAGGAGAAATTCTACGTGTTTGGTAAGTACCTCTAATGTTTGATGTAATTTTACAAGCTGGTGCGTCAGTATTACTTGATCCTGTAACTTTAGGGTTAATGGGAATAGGAACCTTGGCAGGACTTTTGGCAGGAGCTATTCCAGGATTTACAATTGCAATGGGGGTAATTTTAACTCTTCCCTTTACCTTTGGTATGAGTCCAATTCAAGGACTTGCTACCATGATGGGTGTGTTTGTTGGAGGGTTCTCAGGTGGTTTGATGTCTTGCATGTTAACCGGAATTCCTGGAACACCATCCTCTGTTGCGACAACGTTTGATGGTTTCCCAATGGTTAGATCAGGAAAACCGGGTTTGGCATTAGGTTTAGGACTTTGGTCATCATTTTTTGGCGGTATGATAAGTGCCGTTATATTAGTAGCTTTAGCTCCTCAATTAGCATTTTTAGGATTAGAGTTTGGTCCATGGGACTATTTTTCTTTAATAGTATTCGCACTTACTATAACTGTTAGTTTATCTGGCGATAATATAATAAAGGGTTTGATTGCTGGTTTATTAGGTTTGTTTGCTGCATGTGTAGGTGAGGACGAAATTAATGGTGTAGCTCGATTTGCATTTGGATCTGATCATATCAGGCAAGGTTTTGCTTTCCTTCCAGTTTTAATAGGTCTTTTTGCTTTTTCTCAATTGTTAAGTGATGTTGAGGATAGTGCAAAAGCTAAAGCACCGCTTATGAAAAGTTCAGCTGAAGCTATACGAGTAGAACATAGAAAAGCAATTGCAACAGTTTTAATGAACTGGATAAACTTGATTAGGTCTAGTTTTATAGGGATTTTTACTGGGATTCTTCCTGCAGCGGGTGGCTCAATATCTAATATACTAGCTTACGATCAAGCAAAGAAGGCCTCTAATAATAGAAATGAATTCGGAAAAGGAGCTGTAAACGGAATAATTGCGCCTGAAGCTGCAAACAACGCTACAGCAGGTGGAGCTCTTATTATGATGATGGCCCTTGGAATTCCAGGTGATATTGTTACCGCTATAATGATTGGTGCGTTGATGATTCACAATATTATTCCGGGCCCATCATTTATACAAGATGAACCACTTTTAGCTTATGGTGTTTTTATAGCGTTTTTTGCTGCTCATTTTTTTATGGTTGGTTTGCAAGCATTCGCCTTGAGATTATTTTTGTTAGTAACTAGAATTCCAATGTATATACTTGCTTCTGTTATTCTAGCCTATTGTGCAATTGGGGTTTTCGCTCTTCATAATATAACGTTTGATATTTGGGTCATGTTTGGTTTTGGTGTTATTGGTTATTTTATGAGAAAACTAGGTTTCCCATTGGCACCAATGATTTTAGGTGTTGTTTTAGGAAAGTTGGCTGAATTGAATATAGCAAGAGCAAT
The DNA here is from genome assembly GCA_003282435.1 of SAR116 cluster bacterium AG-335-B03. Lineage (GTDB taxonomy): Bacteria > Pseudomonadota > Alphaproteobacteria > Puniceispirillales > Marisalimonadaceae > Marisalimonas. Next base: position 790 of record QBZG01000021.1, on the reverse strand, counting down.
TGGAATAAGTGATGATTACTCCTTATTTATAACTAGACCTTGGTCATTATTTTTCTTAATAATGGCAATAGTTTCAGTATTATTTCCATTTTACCAAAATGCTAAAAAAGATACTTCATTTACAAAAATGTATGTTCCAATAAGCATGATTTTACTTGCCATACCATTATTTTTAATGGGAAGCCCTGTCAGAATGGTTGTAGGAGGCATATTACTTTCAGCGGGATGTTATTTCATTTATAAAAGATCTTCTATACTTAAGACTATCTAATAAAATTATTTACATAATCAGCGCCTAATCCTACAGAAATAAAATGTTTTCTAGCGGCATCAACTCTATCAAAAACGTCAGTTGAATTAATAGTTTTTCCATTTTCATCACAATAAAGTAAGGCTCCAGAATTATGAAATAATGTTATCATTTCGTCACAATCTTCATCTACTACTAGAGTATGAATTTCACCTGGTGGTTCAAATAAATATGATCCTTCCGTAGCAACCCAATCATGTTCGAGGTATCGCCAAGACCCTTTGATGACAAATCCATGAACAGGGGCTGGATGTCTATGTCGAGATAAAAAACCTCCTCCAATTACTTTAGTCAAATGAACCCAGTATCCTTGACTTATATTAAAGCATAAAGGTCTAGACCATCTACCCGGAGCTAAAGGAACCCATAATCTTTCATCGTCTTTCGAAAAGCTATCTTGAATAAATATATCAGGTATTGCGCCTTGAGGTTTTGGTCCATTGTAGGGTGAAGGCGTGTTTAGTTTTTTTATATCATCCA
>QBZG01000020.1 GCA_003282435.1 SAR116 cluster bacterium AG-335-B03 | reverse complement strand
CCATTTAAAGTTGCAGAACAATTTAGAGTTTTAGAAGCAATAGCGCCTGGCAGAATAGACTTAGGACTTGGTAGAGCTCCAGGTTCCGATGGTAGAACTGCTCTAGCTTTAAATCCAAATAGCAGAGAAGATAGCGAACAATTTCCTGGTAACGTTAGAGATTTAATGGCTTGGGTATCTAATGAAAAATTATTAGAAGGACATCCGTTTAGACATTTAGTTGCTCAACCTGAATCTAAAACACATCCAGAAATTTGGATGTTAGGAACTTCAAACTATGGAGCCCAACTTGCTGCATACCTTGGAATACCATATTGTTTTGCCCATTTCATAACCGATGGCCAAGGAATGAAAAATGCTATCGATCTGTATAAATCAGAATTTCGTCCAAGCAAAAATTTTAATAAACCACTTGTTAATGTTTGCCTGTGGGCTTTAACTGCCAAAACGGAAGAAGAGGCTAAATATCTTTTTGCTTCCAGAGCAGCGTGGAAAATTGGAAGAAACTATGGTCACCTTGGACCAATAACTGACCCCGACAATGCATTAACTATAATTTACGAAAATAATTGGCAAGAGCAGTATGATTTTATGTTCAAAAACTCAATCGTTGGCGAAACTAGCAACACCAAAGAGAAAATCACAAATTTAGTAAAAACCAATAGTGTAGATGAAATTGCGATTTTGACTTGGTGTCATGATGAAAAAGCAAGAACTCGATCATATGAATTATTTGCAGATCAATTTAAATTAAAGGCAAAAAAATCTCTTCAAAAGACTTGGTAAATAATAAAAAATCAAATATATATAGCCATATTTTACATATTTAGGAGTTTCTTTTGTTATCTATTAACAACATTGTATATAGTGTTAAGTTATTTTTTACTATTTTTATTATATTAATATTCACGGGATGTTCTCAAACTGACATGAAAGAATTTCAAAATAACACTCCTAAATTAGATTTATTTTCCTTTTTTGAAGGTGATACAATTGCATATGGAATATTTGAAGACAGATTTGGCAACTTAAAGAGACAATTTCGCGTAAATATTAATGGAAAAGTTGATAATCAAATTCTTACACTAGATGAAGATTTTTTATACGATGATGGTGAGCAAGCAAAAAGAATATGGCAAATTGAAAAGAAAACAGATAATAATCAAGAAATTGTTTATGAAGGTCAAGCTGATGATGTTGAAGGTAAAGCTTCAGGTTCGATTTCTGGTAATGCTCTCAACTGGTCATATGATATCTACTTGAACATTAAAGGAAGTGATATAAAAGTTCATTTTAATGACTGGATTTATAAACAAAGTAAGGATTTAGCTATTAATAGAGCCTATGTTAGCAAGTTTGGAATTAATATTGGTTCTGTAACTTTAGTGTTTCTGAGAGGTGATACTGCCAATAAAATTGGTCCTTTGGATTTACAAAAATGGTAGGGTTAGAATAACTTTGAGATTTCTAATTTTATTTTTACTTACGTTTAATACAAACATAGCGTTGTCTGAAACTCAAAATCAGGTATTTAAAAATAAAATTTCCGAAACCATTCTTGAAAAGTTTATCCCAAACTATAAATTAGTCGGGCAAGCAACTTATAAATTTATTTTATTTGACATATATTATGCAACATTAATTTCTGAAACAGGTCATTACCCTTCAGATAAGTTTGCTTTAATGTTGAGGTATAACAGAGATTTTACAAAAAAAAGTGTTGTCAAAGAAACAGTTGAACAACTTCAAAAACAAAAAAATTATAGTGAAAGTGAATTAATTGCTCTAAAGCAATTATTAAATAAAACTTTTAGAACTATTAAAAAAAATGATCACTTCATTGCTATAAAATTGTTAGATAAAGGTATATTCTACTTCAAAAATGAAAAGGTTTTAGAAACTAGTGATATGAATTTTTTAAATTTGTTTTTTAATATATGGCTTAGAGAAAATAGCCAAGATCCTGATTTTACAAAATCACTTTTAGGTAAAGATAATTAAAGGAAATATTTCATGCGTTTAAGTGCATTTTTTTTTGAAATTGTACCCATATCTGGTTTTTTTATTGGATCTCAGTATTATGACCTAATTATAGCAGCTTTTATTTCATTACTATTAAGTTTGTTTGTAATGGCTACTTTTTATTTAGTAGAGAAAAGAATTTCTAAATTTCAAATTTTTGCAATCTGTATGTCTGCTCTTTTTACACTATTTGCTTATTTATTTGAGAATGATCAATTTGTAAAAATACAACCTACGATATTTAACGGTTTTTTTAGTTCAGTATTATTAATAGGAATTTTAAATAAAAAGGCAATGATGAAACAGTTTTTTGGTTCTCAGTTTTTCCTAAATGACGATACTTGGTACAAATTAAGTTTAAGATGGGGATTATTTTTTTTATTTCTTACAATAATAAATGAAGTTGCCTGGAGAAACCTAGAAACTGACGACTGGGTTTTTATAAAAGTCTTTATATTAACTCCTTTGATTGGAGTATTCATGCTTGCTCAACTACCACTCACTTTAAGGGGAAGAATTAAAGTTAAATAATCCATAAAATTAAAATATATTACAATATCCAATTAAATAAATGGGGGATCTAATGAGTATTAAAATCAAAGATATAATTGTTCACGTAATTAAATCAGAATTGGATATCCCTTTCGCTTTTTCACAAGGTTGGGTAAAAAAAAGATCTGCTACACTTGTAGAGATTAAAACTAATGATGGGCTTACAGGTTGGGGAGAAGCTTTTTGTCAAGGATTAGAACCTCCTGAAATTTCGGCTGCTGTTATCGAAACTGCTCTAAAACCACTACTTTTAAACGAATCTCCATTGGATATAGAGATTCTTTGGCACAAAATGTATAATGCTACCAGAGACTTTGGAAGAAAAGGGTCAGTAATCTCTGGGATAAGCGCTGTTGATATTGCATTGTGGGATATTTTAGGAAAATTTCTTAATCAGCCTATTCACCAATTATTGGGAGGTGCATTTAGAAAAATAATTAAACCTTATGCTACTGGTTTTTATCGAATTAAAGGTCAAGGAGAAGCAAAAAGATTAGCAGAAGAAGCTCTATCACATTTTGAAAATAAATTTGATCATATGAAGGTTAAACTTGGATTTGGTCTTCAAGATGATATTAAGTGTATGGAGGCTATATATGATGTATTGGAAAATAAAAATGTAACATTAATGATTGATACCAATCATGCTTATGGAAGATCAGAAGCATTCACTTTAGGAGAAGCCCTCAAAGATTATAATTTACGGTGGTATGAGGAACCAGTTACTCCTGAGGATATTAAGGGTTATACAGAGTTAAGATCAAAACTTAACATACCTATTGCAGGTGGTGAAAATGAACATACTTTGTACGGATTTAGGACACTATTTGAGGCTAAAGCTGTTGATATTGCTCAACCAGACATAGGATCCTGTGGTGGTATTTCTGGAGTAAGGCACATTATTAATTTAGCTCAAAGTTTTGGTGTAGAGGTAAACCCACATGTATGGGGCTCTGCAGTTGCTCAGGCTGCGTCAATCCAAGTTATTGCTTCTATTCCAACTACGCATCATTCAATTTATGCTCGATCTCCAATATTAGAATATGACCAATCAAGTCATCCTTTCAGAAGAGAGTTATTAGAAAATCCTCTTGAGTTAGACAACGGCATGGTCAATGTTTCATCAAAACCTGGTTTAGGTATTGAGATAAATGTAGACACAGTTAACAAATATAAATGTAATTATTAAGATATTATAAAATGATTGAATTAATAGATCCAATAATTAGTAGTAACAAGGTCGATATTTCAACGGGTCTTAATGTTCACTATCTAGAAGCTTCTAAGAACAATAATAATCAGCCCATTGCTCTTTTACTTCATGGCTTTCCTGAGTTAAGTTTTAGTTGGCGAAAAATAATACCAATTTTAGCATATGAAGACTTTAGAGTTATAGCGCCTGACATGAGAGGGTATGGCCTCACATCTGGAGGTACTAAAAAATATGATACAAACATATCCGAATACAGATTATTAAACCTGACTAAAGATATACTTAGTTTGATCAGTGCACTTAAAATCAATAAAGTTGATTTATTAGTAGGACATGATGCAGGATCATCAGTCGCAGGAACTTCAGCTTTGATTAGACCTGACATATTCAAGTCAGTTGTAATGATGAGTGCTCCATTTACTGGCGCACCAAATATAGATAGTAATTTATCATATAAAGATCCAATACATAAAGACTTAGAAGAATTAAATCCTCCAAGAAAACACTATCAATGGTATTACTCTACCCCTGAGGCTAATAAAGACATGCATCTGGATAGAGAAGGACTTCATAAGTTCCTAAGAGCTTACTATCATATGAAAAGTGCTGACTGGAAAGAAAACAATCCATATGAATTAGGTTCATGGACAGCCATAAATTTGGCTAAAATGCCTGAATACTACATTATGAAGTTAGATCAGACAATGGTCGAAGCAGTTATGTCCCAATATCCAAGAGATAATTGTTACGAAAGTTGGCTAAATGACAAAGAACTGGATATATATTCCAATAGTTTTCATTCCAATTCGTTTCAACCAGCTCTTAACTGGTATAGGTGCATGACATCACCTTATCTAAATAGTGATTTGAAAGTTTTTTCAAATAAAAAAATTGAAGTACCTTCATGTTTTATTGCTGGAGAAAAAGACTGGGGGACTTTTCAAAAACCAGGTGCTTTGGATATAATGGAAAACACATTATGTACTAATTATTATGGTAGACATATTCTTAAAAATGCAGGACATTGGGTGCAACAAGAAAACCCTAATGACGTAGCTGAAACATTATTAAACTTTTACAGAAATAATTAATTTTTAGGTAGAAATTTGACTTTCTCAATATCTGGAAATCTTTTCAAGGGTATCGGAATAGCGAGTATAGGTGCTTTAATTTTATCACCTGATACTCTTTTCATGAGATGGTCTGAAATGGATGTTTGGTCTATGTTAGCTTGGAGGGGAATTGAGATGGGTGTCATCTTAGTTTTTTTTTCAAGTTGTTTTAAAATTTATAGACAAAACTTTAAATATGTCTATTCGAATGTCGGTCTAGGTATCATTTGCAGTCAAATTGTAAGCTCTTTTTTCTTTACATATGGTGTAGCCGAAACGTCAGTTTCTCTGATACTATTTTGTTTAGCAACCTCTCCTATTTTTGCTTCTATTTTTTCAATATTTATCCTTGGTGAAAAAACAACTAATTCAACATGGATTACAGCTTTTTTTGCTCTAATAGGGGTAGGAATTTCTGTTGCCAACGGTGATGATGTTTTGAATGCCCCTCAAGGTAGCGTTCTAGTAGGTACTATATGCGGAGTAGGAGCATCAGCAACATTAGGTTTAAGTTTAGTTCTACTTAGGTATAAGCCTAAAATTCCTGCTATGACAGTTACAGGCATAAGTGCTTTGGGTAATGGTTTTATCGGCTTACTGATAGTATCGCCCGGATTGCTTTTCCAAGGAGATATATTATCAATTTCATTATCTGGATTATTTATACTGCCAATATCATTTGCTTGCTTGACTTTTGCAACACGTTACACACAAGCTTCAAATATTGGCCTTTTAATGTTGTTAGAAACTGCTCTTGGACCATTTTGGGTATGGTTAGGAACAAATGAAACGCCAAATATCTTTATGATTTTTGGAGGAGTTATCGTAATTTTAAGTCTTGCTTGGTATATTTTAGTTGACCAAGTAAAAATTTCTTTGCCAAAATAATAACTATATTTTTGGATTAAGTTATGTATGAAGTCAAAATAAAAGATTCCTATTTTGCGGCTCAAAAAGATATGAAGCTCATTAAAAAAACAATAGGTGATTTTTTGAAAGAAGTTGCAACTACCAACCCTAACAATCAAGCCTTAGTTGAAATAGACCAAAATAATAAAGCAAATAGAAATTGGACCTATAAAGAACTTTATAATAATAGTTTAAAATTAGCCATTGCATTATCAGGTCAGTTTAAAAAAGGTTCACGGGTAGTAATCTGGTCACCAAATAGTCCTGAATGGGTATTATTAGAGTACGCAGCAGCATTATCAGGAATAATAATTGTAACAGCCAACCCTTCCCTGCAAAAAAAAGAGCTTAAATATATAATTGAACAGTCACAATCTGAAGCTGTTTTTTACGTAAACAGTTTTAGAGGCAATAATATGAAAAAAATTGTTTTAGATGCAATTGAAGGTAATGAAAAAATCAAGAAAATAGTAAATCTTGAAAACGAAGGTGAATTATACTTTAAAAATCATACTAATAATAATTTACCAAATGTTTATCCAAGCGATCCAGCTCAAATTCAATATACCTCTGGTACAACTGGATTTCCTAAGGGTGCAGTTCTTACTCACTCCGGATTAATAAATAATGCCTTTTTTTACTCAAATCGTTGTAAGGTGAGTCAGAAGTCTTCTTGGATAAATATCATGCCATTATTCCATACTAGCGGGTGTGGCATGGTTACACTAGGATGTTTAACTTCGAAATGTAGGATGATATTAACATCTTTTTTTGATCCAGAAAAAATTTTAAATCATATAAAAGATTTTGATGTAGACATTATCTTAGGTGTCCCAACTATGATTTTATCTATTTTAGAACAACAAGAAAAGAAAAAGCACAAAATTAACTCTTTGAACTTAGTTAGTTGTGGTGGATCCAATGTAGCACCTGAAATGGTAAAAAGAGTTCAGAAAGAATTCAATTGTAAGTTCTCAACACTTTATGGGCAAACCGAATATTGTCCAGTGATAACACAACATTATAACAATGATAGTATTGAGGATATATGCAATACAATTGGTCAACCAATTTCACATACGGAAGTGTCTATAAGAAGTATTAATAATAACAAAATTTGCCCAATTAATACTGTTGGAGAGATATGTGTTCGAGGACCAAGTAAAATGCTTAAATATTTTGCAAATAAAGAAGCAACTTCTGAAACAATTGATGAAAATAATTGGCTCCACACAGGTGACCTTGGTCAAATGGATAATAGAGGTTATGTAACAATAACAGGTAGAATTAAAGAAATGATTATTAGAGGTGGAGAAAATCATTTTCCAGCAGAAATTGAGAACGCTTTAAGAGAACATAAAAATATTTCAGATGTAGCAGTTGTTGGTATACCAGAAAAAAAATGGGGGGAATTAATAGCAGCTTTCATAAAGTTTGAAGACAGTTTTCAAGCTAATAAAGATGAGATGATTAAATTTTTTAGATCTAGAATGTCACCTCAAAAAACACCTAATTTGTGGTTTTCAGTAGATAAGTTTCCACTAACAGGATCAGGAAAAATACAAAAATTTATTTTAAAAAATAATTATTTAAAAAATAAAAATAATTTTAATGAAATACAATAATATAAAATTTGAGGAATAAAAAATGAAAACAGTTTTATATGAAAAAGAAGGCCTGATTGGAAGGGTTACGCTGAATAGACCTGAAAAATTAAATGCTATAAATGATGACATGCCTAGAGATTTAGAAGAAGCAATAACTCTTGCGAATGACGACCCAGATGTAAGTGTAATAATATTATCAGGAAATGGAAAAGCATTTTGTAGTGGATACGATTTATCTGAATACGCACAAGGAAATGAATCGAATAAATTTACCCAAAAAATGCCTTGGGATCCTATTAAAGACTATCAAAATATGTGGAATGACACTCAACACTTCATGTCTATATGGAAATCGCTTAAGCCAGTTATTTGTAAAGTTCATGGTTTTGCAATTGCTGGTGGGTCAGACATTGCCCTTTGTTCCGATATGATAATAATGGCTGATAATGCTGAAATTGGTTATATGCCATCCAGAGTTTGGGGCACTCCTACAACAGCAATGTGGGTACATAGAATAGGCCCAGAAAAAGCAAAAAAAATGCTGTTTACAGGAGATAAAATAAATGGAAAAGAAGCGGAAAAAATTGGTTTAGTACTTGAATCAGTGTCACCTGAGAATTTAGATAAAAGAGTTGAAACATTAGCCAATAGAATTAAAACTGTTCCCATAAACCAACTTGCAATGCAGAAAATGGTAATAAATCAGTACATGGAAACAAGTGGAATTACTCAAATGCAAAGATTATCAACAATATTTGATGGTATTTCCAGACACTCTCCAGAAGGAATTCAGTTTCAAAAAAGAGTGGAAGAAAAAGGCTGGAAAGAAGCGGTGAGAGAAAGAGATCAAGGATTATACGATTGGTCAAAAAAGAAGAAGTTTGATTAAATAATCAAATTGAAAATTCATTTATTAATTTAGATCTATATTCTTTTGTTTTTTCATCAAGATTATTAAAGTCGCTACCCCAAACAGGTCCTGGCCAAGCAGCGTCATTTTTTTTTTCTTAAAACAATATGTAAATGTAATTGTGAGACAACATTACCCAACATTCCGATATTTACTTTGTCATATTTTTCTGAAGATTTGATGAACTTTCCTAAATCAATAGCAAAATTCATCAAGTAATTCCTTTCATTGACATTTAAATCACTTAATTCAGTTAAATTAGGTTTGGTAGGTATCAAAACAATCCAAAAAAATTGTCTAGCATTCATAAGTCTTACCTGAAAACTTTCTAATTCTTTTACAAGTATTGTGTCACTTTCTAATCTTTTATCTAATTTAAACACTTCAAATTCCTATTGATTTAATCTAATTTTACATTGTCATAACTTTCAAGCTAGTTAACAATTATAATATAGAGGATATTCTAATGGTAAAAGAAACAAATATTTCAATCAATAGTGACAGACTTTGGGATAGCTTAATGACGATGGCTAAAATTGGGCCTGGAATTGCTGGAGGAAATAACAGACAAACTGTTACCGTAGAAGATGGAGAAGCAAGAAAATTATTACAAAAATGGTCTGAAGATGCTGGTATGACAATGAAAGTAGATGAGCTTGGATCAATGTTTTTTAATAGAGAAGGAACTGATAAAAATGCACTTCCAGTTGTAATTGGAAGCCATTTAGACACTCAACCAACAGGCGGGAAATATGACGGTGTTCTTGGAGTTTTAGCTGGACTAGAAATAGTAAGAACTCTTAATGATTTAAATATTCAAACAAAACATCCAATCTTAGTTGTAAATTGGACTAATGAAGAAGGTTCCCGTTTTCCTCCTGCAATGATGGCATCTGCAGGATATGCAGGAATATATGAGGTTAATACTCTTCTTTCAGCAAAAGATGCTGAAGGAAATATCTTTGGAAATGAGCTTGATAAAATAGGATGGAAAGGTTCTGAACCTGTTGGATCACAAAAATTCCATTGTTACTATGAATTGCATATAGAACAAGGACCTATTCTTGAAACGGAAAAAGTTGACATAGGTATAGTCACACACGGTCAAGGTCTAAAATGGTTGGAAGTTAAACTATCTGGAGTTGAGCAACATACTGGCACTACACCAATGAATGTTAGAAAAGACACATCACTTGCATTGTCTGAAATTATTTTGGCCGTCAATCATATTGCAAATAAAAATCAACCAAATGCTCTTGGTAGCGTAGGTCATATTGAAGTGTCTCCTAATTCAAGAAATGTAATTGCAGGCAATTCACTTTTTACAGTTGATATAAGATCCCCAGATATTAACAAACTAGTAAAAATGGAAAATGAATTAAAACAAATGACCACAGATATATGTAAAAAATATAAGATTGAATTTGAAATGGATCAAATTGGAGGATTTGATCCTGTTGCTTTTGACAAAGAGTGTCTTAATAATATTCGTAATAGTGCCAAAAAGTTTGGATATTCTTATAAGGATATTGTTTCAGGTGCAGGACATGATGCTTGCTGGATAAATACTGTTGCTCCATCAGCAATGATAATGTGTCCATGCGTTGATGGATTGAGCCATAATGAAGCAGAGGAAATAAAACCTGAATGGGCATCTTCAAGCACTAATGTAATGCTTCACGCCGCCATTGCTTCAGCAAATTAAAAACTATTAATAATTATTAATTATATCTAGGCCAGCTCCATTTTCAGCACCACTGGCATTTTGTCTTAATAATGAAAACAAATTTCTTCCAAATGTATTATTCTGATTATGTTTTGAAGACATTTTAATATCTCTTTTAGCAACAGTCTCATTAACCTCAATTCTTCCAGAAGTAGCATCAATATCAATGATGTCTCCATCTAAAATTTTTCCAATTATACCATTATCTAAAGCTTCAGGAATAACATGAATAGCTGCTAGAACTTTACCAGATGCCCCAGACATTCTTCCATCAGTTAATAAGGCCACTTTGAAACCTAAGTCTTGAATATTTGATAAAATTGGAGTTAAAGCATGGAGTTCTGGCATTCCATTAGCTTTTGGACCTTGAAAACGAACAACAACTATAACATCCTTGTTTAACAGACCCTTTTCATATGCTTTTTTAACATCAGTTTGATTATTAAAAACCATTGCTGGAGCTTTTACTTTTTGATTTTCAAAATCAACAGCAGAAATTTTAATTACAGCTTTACCAATATTACCTTTTAATATTTTTAAACCACCATTTTTTTGATGTGGTTTTTTTACATATTTCAAAATTTTATTGTCATAGGATTTTGATTTTGTTTTTTTCCAAAGTAATTCTGATTTTCCCAGCGTAGCCTCAGAAACATAATTAAAAATATTTTTTCCCCACACTGTTTTAGCAGTGCCATCTAACAAACCTGCGTCTAAAAGTTCTCCAATAATAAAGCTCATACCACCTGCAGCATGAAATTGATTTATATCCGCGCTGCCATTTGGATACACCCTAGCCAACAAAGGTATCACTTCTGACAAATCTGCAAAATCTTCCCATAATAACCTAATTCCAGCTGCAGCAGCCATTGCCGGCAAGTGTAAAGTATGATTAGTTGAACCTCCTGTTGCATGTAAGCCAATAATTGCATTAACAAAGCTTCTTTCATCAATAATTTTTCCAATAGGCCTTATATCATTTCCTTTTCTTGATATTGAAATTGCTTGTTGGGTTGCAGCAACATTATAAGCATTTCTTAAGTCACTGTGAGGATGAACAAATGCAGAACCAGGGAGGTGTAAACCCATGATTTCCATTAACATTTGATTTGAGTTGGCTGTCCCATAAAATGTACAGGTTCCTTCTCCATGATAAGAAGCAATTTCAACTTTTAGTAATTCCTCTCTGTTAGCCTTACCTTTAGCAAATTCATTTCTTATTCGATTTTTTTCTTCATTTGGAATTCCAGTAGACATAGGTCCAGCTGGTACAAAAATTATTGGTAGATGACCAAATGACAAAGATCCGATTACTAGTCCAGGTACAATCTTATCGCATACACCCAAACATAGTGCAGCATCATATACACCATGGCTTAATGCTACCGCAGTGGACATAGCAATAACATCTCTTGACATTAATGATAACTCCATGCCTGGTCTTCCTTGAGTGACCCCGTCACACATTGCAGGTACGGCACCTGCCATTTGTGCAGTAGCACCAAATTTATTTGCAGCTGCTTTAATTATTTTAGGAAAATGTTCAAGTGGTTTATGAGCTGAAAGCATATCATTATAAGCAGAGACAATACCTATATTTGGCTTTGAATTCATTAGTATCGAAGATTGTTCATCTAAGGGAGCTGCAGCTGCAGCGTGAGCCATATTAGAGCATGAAACTTGACTTCTATCGTTATCAATATCTTTTTCCATAGCTTGAATATTATTTAAATAATTTTGTCTAGTTAATTTGCTTCTTTCAATTATCCTTTTTGTGACATTAAGAATTGTTGGGTGCAATTTACTCATTGATTTTCTCAATAATAAAGTTTTTGTGTTTGTTTTTTAATAAATAATGAATGGGATATGTTTCATCATTTTTAGCAAGTTCTAAAATGTTTTGTTTTACTTTACCTTTAACTAATAAAATTATTAGTTCACTACTCATGATCAAAGACAAATTCATTGTTATTCTTGGAAGAAAAGGATTACCCTGCGGCGATGTTTTAAATATTTTGTGATTTGCATCTATACTATAACCTTCTTTATCCCCAATCATACTAGGAAATAAAGAAGCAAAATGACCATCTTCTCCTATACCAATTAAAGTAACATCAAAAGGGATTTTAAACTTTTTATTAAAGATTAAGTCCTCCGACAAAGGAAAAAAATTAGCATTTTTAGCTTTGTTTATAAAAAAATACTCCGATAAAAGTTTTTGATTACTATTTTCATTTTGGGGATCAACTAGTCGATCATCAACCAGGGTTATTTGTACTTTCGACCAAGCAAGTTCAATTTGAGATAAATCTTTAAAGATCTTAATTGGACTACTTCCACCAGGTACGGCTAAACTCGCGGTTCCAAATTTGTTTATAGATTCATTTAGTTTATCTGAAATTAAAGTGGCAACATTCATAATCTATCATCTTTTGGATCAATCCATTTATTTTTATCTGCACAAAGTATTTTGTCTTCCGGACCCATGGTTCCTGTCCTGTAGAGTTGAGGTTCTTGATTTTTAGCAATTTCAACTATTGGGTCAATATAATCCCATGCTGCTAGGACTTCATCAGATCTCATAAAAAGCGTTTGGTTACCTCTTACTACATCCATAAGGAGACGTTCATAGGCATCTGGAAGTCTGTCAGTAAAGGTATCGCCAAAAGATAAATTTAGTTCTGATGGGAAAAACCGCATTCCACCTGGTCCAGGAGCTTTAGAAGTTAGCTTTAATTTTAGACCTTCTTCGGGCTGAACTCTAATTATTAATCTGTTTGGGTTATCTTGAGCATCTTTAGTAAACTTTGAAAAAATGTCATGAGGCTTATTTTTAAATGTAATAATAATTTCACTTGCTCTGTTAGATAATTTTTTACCTGTCCTGACATAAAAAGGAACCCCTGCCCATCTCCAATTATTAATAACAACTTTAAGTGAAACAAAAGTTTCAGTATTAGAATTTTTACCTAATTCATCAGAAAAGCTTCTATATTGTCCTGTTTGCACTTCATCTTCAGCTATTGGTTTCAGTGCTTTTAATACTCTTAATTTTTCGTCTCTTAATTGATCTGCTTCATAAAAGGATGGAGGTTCCATTGCTATTAAACAAATTAACTGTAGTAAATGATTTTGCAACATATCTCTAATTGCACCATACTCATTATAATAGGAAATCCTTTCCTTAACTCCTATTGTTTCAGAAACAGTGATCTGTACATTATCAATATTATTATTATTCCACTGATTTTCAAAAAATGTGTTAGCAAACCTTAAAGCCATCAGATTTTGGACAGTTTCTTTTCCTAAATAATGATCAATCCTGTAAATTTGACTTTCTTTAAAAACACTTGAAATTTCGTTATTAATTTCAATTGCAGTTTTTTTATTTTTTCCAATAGGCTTTTCAATTACAAGTCTACTTTGTGGAACATTTAAACCTGAATCTCTAATAAATTTGCAACTATTACCAAATAGACTTGAAGCAATTGCCAAATAAAAAATTATAGGTCTGTTTTCATCAAATTTTTCTTTTATTATTTTAACTAAATCTAAATGTCCATTTCCAGACACGACGTCTAATTCGACTAATTTTATAATCTTTATAAAATTATTCCAATTTTCTAAGTTGTTATCTTCACTTTTGATTGCTTTATAACAATTTGATTGCAACTCTAAAAAAAAGTCTTTTTTAGATTTTATATATTTGTCGCACAATATTATGTTTGATTGAGCATCTATTTGATTATCTAAAAATCTCCAAAATAGAGCAGGTAATATCTTACTCTTTGAAAGATTCCCAGTTCCCCCAACAATTATAAACTCGCTTGGAACAATATTTGATTTTTCAGGAACCATGACAACTCATTTTAATTTCTTAATAATAATTTATTATATCTCTTATTGTCATAAATTATTGTAAATTATTATAGTTTAAGTTTAATGTTGATTAAATTCTTAGCAATATTATTGGGGGATATTTATGACTGAATCAATTGCCTTTATTGGATTAGGAGCTATGGGCGGGCCTATGGCTCAGAACATAATAAGAAAAGGGTCTAAAGTATCGGTTTATGATGTAGTGACTAAAAAAATGGATCCTGTGGTAAAAGTTGGAGGAACACCAGGTAAATCTCTTAAAGATACTATTAAAAATGCAGAAATAATAATAACAATGTTACCCTCAACTGAGAATGTTAAGTCAGTTATAACTGATACTGAAGGCGTCTTATCAATTGCCAAACCTAACACCATCATATTAGACATGAGCACAATAGCTCCAACTGGTACTGACGAAGTCTATAGAAACTGCAAAGAAAAAAATGTGACATTCATCGATGCCCCAGTTGGTAGATTAGTAAGCCATGCAATTTCAGGTGACTCACTTTTTATGGTTGGTTGTGATAATGAGGATGCTTTTAAAAAAATTGAGCCATTATTAAATGCAATGGGGACGACTATAATACGTTGTGGGAAAGTAGGATCCGGGATAAGAGCTAAAGTTGTTAATAATTTTCAAATTTTAAGCATCGCCCAAATTACTGCTGAAGCATTAACACTTGCTCAAAAAATTGGTTTAGACCTTGATACTTTTAAAGAAGTCAATGCAGGAACAACTGCTAACAATGGTCAATTTCACATTAATTTTTTATCTAAGGTCCTCCAAAATGACATAGAACCTGGCTTTACGATTGATCTTGCTCATAAAGATATGGGGTTGGCTATTGAAACTGCAAATAGTTTCAGAGTGGGCTTACCTGTGGGTTCTTCAGTTCAAGCTGTTTATGGCCAGGCTAGATCAGGAAAGTTTGCAAAAAAGGATTTCAGTGCTTTACTTGACTATGCCTGTGAACTAGCGGAAGTTAATCCACCAAGAATTAAAAAAAGTTAGTTATTAAAACATTAATTAGACTAAAGGACACAATCCTCCATCTAAATTTATAGCTGTTCCTGTAATGTAACAACTTCTATCAGAGGATAGAAAAGCAACTAAATTTGCATAATCAATTTCTTCACCAACTTTACCCATTGGTACTTTTTTAGACATTTCTTTATATAAATCATTTACATCTCCTGAGCCAACCTTACGGTCCCATTGAGCACTTTTGATTAATCCAATACATATAGTATTAACTCTAATATTATCTTTGGCATACTCATTGGCTAGAGATTTTGTTAAATTAATGCCAGCTGCTCTTGTAACTGTCGTAGGGAGTGAACCAGCATTAGGAGCTTTACCTCCACCAATTGTAGCATTAATTATAACGCCCTTATCATTTGATTTCATATAAGGAATAACTAATCTACACATTCTAATAGTCGACATTAATTTTAAATTAATATCATCTTCCCAGTTTTTATCTGAGACATCCTCAAATAATGCAGCGGCTGAGGCTCCAGCGTTATTGACTAAAATGTCAATTTTTTTAAATTTTAAAATCGTCTGTTCAACAAGTCTCTTGCAATCCTCTGCTTTACTAACATCAGCTTGTATAGCTAAAACATTATTATTCGTCTTTTCTGAGATTGTTTTCGCCTTTTCATTCAAATAATCTCCTCTTCTTCCACAAATTATTACTTTTGCCCCCTCAGAAGATAATAATTCAGCTGATGCATAACCAAGCCCATCACTGCCACCTGTTATGAGAATTACTTTATCTTTCAAATCCAAATTAAACATTTTATGCTCCTTGTTAATAGTAAACAATCAAACTCTTATCTAAATCTTAATAGTTTTTTTACTTTTTGAAGACTCTAGTATAGATAATGCTACTTTCAAAGTAAGTTCAGCATCTAAAGCTTCAGTTATTGGTTCAACTTCTCTGTTAATGACATCCTTAAAATGACTAATCTGCAATGCATAAGCATCAATTTTATTTGAATCTAATTGAATTGCTTCTATTTCATCTTTCCAACTTTGACCTTTATTTTTGTATTTCCATAATTTAAGATTTGGAAACTCTAAAGACCCTTCAGTTCCTATAATTCTCAAATTATTCTCTTTTAAATGTGGCAAATGAATATTTTCACCAGTACCAGTCTCCCATGACCAGGGAGATGTTCCACTATCAGTAATTAGGAAATTTCCTATTAATCCACTTTTAAAAATTAGGTTAGCACTAAGTGTATCTTCTTTTTCAAAATTATTTATATTATTAGAAGAAAAGGCTGAAACTGCTTCTAATTCACCAAAAATAAATCTTAAGTAATCAATGTCATGAATTAAGTTAGTTATTACCGGACCAGCGCTAATTTTTTTTCTCCAATCGGAATCAAAATAGTCATTATCTTTTCTTAATGCCCATACTCCTGAAAGACCTATAATTTTTCCAATTTCGCCATTTTTAACTATTTCTTTTGCCTTTCTTACCAATGGATAAAATCTTCTTTGATGACCAACTAAAACCTTACAATTATTTTCTTCTGCAACTTTAGAAATTGTTTGAGCCTCTGATACATCAGCAGAAATTGGTTTTTCTATTAAAACATCCAAACCAAGTTCTAAAGCAGCTAATGTATTTTCATAATGAAGGATCGTTGGTGTAGATATAATAACACCATCTATTTCTGATTTTTTTTTTAAATCTATTAGGTTTTCATATATAGGTATATTCTTATTATCGCAAAATTGTTTAGCCTCAACGCTTATATCTATAATTCCACTAAGATTTACGTTTTGATTTTCATTGATTGCTACTAGATGTCTTTTACCAATTGTTCCAACACCTTGAACAGCAATGTTAATTATCTTTTTTTCTAACATTATGATTTGATAGAACTCATAAACCTGTTGATAGATACTGATCCATCAAAAGAATGAGGGAATACTAGGGGTGTAGCCTTCGCTTGACATTTAACAACTATTAAAGAAGGACCTTCCTCATCATAAATTGTATTAATAATTTTTTCATAATCATTTTCATTGGTAACAGTATAAGAGTTACTAATTCCTGAACCTTTAGCGATTAATTCTAAATTACTCTTTCCAGCAGTGGCCGTTGGCTGGCTACCTGTTTCAACATATGATTCATTATCTAGCACAACTATTGTCAGATTATTAACGGGATGATTTGCAACTGTCGCAATAGAACCTAAACTCATCAATGTGTCGCCATCACCAGTAAATAATAATATTCTTAAATCTGGTTGTGACTTTGCAAGTCCTAATGCAAACGGAATTGACTGACCCATAGCGCCAATAAAACCAAAATTACCTTTATTGTCTCCTGCAGACATAATATCCCAGGTTGATGTTCCAATCCCACTAACAACTCTAAGATTATCTTTCCTATTTTTCAAAATTTTTTGTACAAAAGGTCTTCTATCAATCATAATTATTTATCCATTTTTAAATTGTTTAGCACCAATCATTTTTTGAGATAACAAAACAGCTGCTGAACGGTTTGTATTAAAAGCAAATCTAGCAGCTGCATCAACAGTTGACCCAACTTCATCTTTATAATCTGCTCTAAATACTTTAATATCCATGGCTTCCAAAACTTTTGGAGTGCCTAAACCCATAGGAACTTGCCAAGGAATAAATTCTCCCCACTCACCTCTCATGGAAACTATCGTTAGAAAAGGTATTCTGCAAATATTTGGTAAAGCAAGAGCATTAATACAGTTTCCAACTCCGCTTGATTGCATTAACAAAGCACTCTTTCTACCACCAGCATATGCTCCACAAGATAAACCAACTCCATCCTGTTCTGTAGTCAGAGTAACCACATCAATCTCATTGTCTTTTTCACATAAATTAATAAGAGGAGTATGACCAGCGTCTGGAACATGAGATACCATTGTAATATTAAGATCTTTAAAAACTCCATAAATGTCATTACGCCAATCTTTATTTATTCCTGTCATGATTTTGTCCATTCATTTTTGACAATGTATATGTTAAATTGTAATTCAGATATTTCAAGTTTGAAGATTAATTTAGTATTAGTATGTACTTATTTCATATATGCTAATTACTCATTAGTTATAAACCATAATTAAACAGAAATTCTAGATAAAGGTTTACTGAATGAGTGAAAATAAAAATAAAGTCGCAATCGTGACTGGGGCAGCTAAAAATATTGGTAGAGCAACATGTGATAGTTTATCTAAATTAGGTTACAATATACTAGTTCACGCTAATTCTGATAAAGATGGCGCTGATGAAACAATTAAAATTATTCAAAGAAATAATATTTCAACAAGTCGAATTATAGGTGATTTAACAAAACCAGAAACATCTAAAGAACTGATATTTGAAGCATCAAAATTAGGTGATATCTCTGTTTTAGTAAATAATGCATCTCAAAGAGAATTTAATAAATTTGAAGATATGACATTCGATGAATGGAGATTTGTTATGTCGATAAATCTTGATGCATTATTTCACACTTGTAAGGCAGTCCTACCTGAAATGAAAAAGAGTAATTGGGGACGAATAGTAAACTTAGGTGGCTTATCTGCTCATATTAGTGCAATTGGTAGAGCGCACGTAATAACATCAAAAACTGCAGTAGTTGGTTTTACAAGAGCATTAGCTATGGAGTATGCAGAAACAGGAATTACAATTAATACTGTAGTACCTGGTTTAATTGATACTGTTAGAGGTGCTTCAGCTGGAAGTAGTTTAGTTCATCCCTCGCATTCAAACCCACCTGTCGGTAGAAAGGGATATCCAGAAGAAGTTGCAACAATGATATCTAATTTATGTGGTCCAAATTCCGATTTTATTACTGGGCAAACTATCCATGTTAATGGTGGTAGTTATTTCCCATAATATTATGAATTTATGACTAGTAAATCTGTAAATAGTTTAGCTGCATCTTTTCTAATAATATTCTCTGTTTTACTTGGATTAAATCAGGTGTTAGTAAAATTAGTCAATGTAGGAATGCATCCTGTTTTTCAAGTGGCTATGAGATCAACATTAGCCATTTTACCAATCTTAATTTATTGTTATTTTAAAAAAAAGAAAATTGATTTTTTTGACGGCAGTTTTTTTCCTGGTGTAATTGCAGGTATTTTATTTGCAATTGAATTTATTTTTTTATTTTCAGCTTTAGATTATTCCACTGTAACTCGTGTTTCACTAATCTTTTATACAATGCCAGTATGGCTAACTCTTGGAGCACATTTTTTAATAAAAAATGATAAACTTAACATGAACAAATCTCTAGGTTTAATAATTGCTTTAACCGGGTTAATACTTGCAGTTTACCAACCTATATCAAGTTATAGTCTCAATCAATTTTATGGAGATATATTCTCAATTTTAGCAAGTTTTTGTTGGGCTATCATTGCTATAATGCTTAAAACAAGTCGTCTAACAAGATCTTCTCCAGAAACACAATTATTATATCAGCTTATAGTATCTGGAATAATATTATTACCTATATCATTACTTTTAGACGACTTTGTTCGTGATTTAAATACTCAGTTGATACTAATTTTTTCATTTCAAGTAATTGTTATAATGTGCATGGGGTTCATAGGTTGGTTATGGGTTATGTCTAGATATTCTGCAAGTAGTACTAGTTCTTTTGCATTCTTAACGCCAATTTTTGGGGTTTTATTCGGATGGTTAATCATGGATGACATAATAAATGAACAAATTTATTTATCATTATTTTTAACATGTTTAGGAATTTATCTTATTAATAAAAAAACCAATAAAATTTAGTTTTCTTTTTTCTTGGCTCGTTTATTTACGGTAGTCTTTTTGTTAGTTTCTTGTATTTTCTTAATTTTCAAAGTACCGGATTTCTTTTTGTGTTTAAAGTTTGTGTCAAAGCTTGCAAAATTCTTATTTTGCTTTTTTCGTCTACTTAGAGGTTCACTATTTACTGAAACTAGATTATCAACACTAAAATCTTTTTCTAAAAAATTATCAGCAAATGGAGAAAATTTTGTTTTTCTTTTTTCTGTTTTTTTCCACCGTTCGGATTTCTGTTTACCTTTAAAATGACGGGTGTTTTCCTCTTTTGGTCTCTTAAAATCTTGATTTCTTCCTCCTTTTCTACTTCTATTGGGATTACTTCTATTAGAAGTAAAATTTTCAGGAGGTTTTTCAAGTAATCTAACCATTATGTGCCGTTCTATAGGTTTTTTGTTAGTTGCAAATTCTTTAAGGGTTGAAGAGGTCTCTTCTGATATCTCAATAAATGTTACTTTTGGTTGAATTTTTATAGAACCTATATCTCTCTTTGATAAATTACCTGCCTTGCACAACATAGCAACCAACCATCTAGGTTCAGCTGTATCGTCTTTACCAACTGAAAGTTCAAACCAAATACTGTTTTGGAAACCATTTCCTTTAGTTCGTTCTTCACTTTTATCTGATGGATTTCGTAAATCCTCTGGAGCAGATAAATCTTTACCTATTAATCGGTAATAAGCAGCAGCTAATTGTTCTATTGAATTTTTTGAAATTAGTTCATTAACCAGTTCTTGTTCTTCATCAGTTATTGGATCTTCTAAAATTTTATTTTCAACAATTCTTTTTTTGTCTTCCTTTAGAATTTCTTCTCGAGAAGGAGGAGAAGCCCAAATGGGCTTTACATTTGCCTGTCCAAACAGACGTTCTGCAATCCTTGATCTATTTTGAGGAACCAGTACAGCACAAACGCCTTTTCTACCTGCCCTACCAGTTCTTCCACTTCTGTGAAGCAATGTATCAGAAGTTCTTGGAATATCGGCATGTATTACTAAGTCAAGATTAGGTAAGTCAAGACCTCTTGCCGCAACGTCAGTTGCTACGCATACTCTTGCCTTAGACGTTCTCATAGCTTGAAGAGCCATATTTCTTTCATTTTGACTTAATTCACCTGAAAGAGCTACAGCGGATATGCCTCTGTTTGTCAAACGACTAGTCATATGATTAACAGCAATTCTAGTCGCACAAAATATAATAGCGTTAGTTGCTTCGTAATATCTTAGAGTATTTATTATAGCATTTTCTTGATCACTCATTACAATTTTGAATGCTCTATATTCAATATCAACATGCTGTGAGTTTGACTTTCCAATAGAGATTCTAACTGCATCTTTTTGATAACGCTTAGCGAGATTAGCAATACCTTTTGGAACAGTCGCTGAAAACATCAAAGTTTGTCTGTCGTCTGGAGTTGTATCTAAAATCGCCTCTAGGTCTTCTCGAAAACCCATGTCCAACATTTCATCTGCTTCGTCAAGGACAACAGTTTTAACATTTGACACATTAAAATGGTTTCTTTCTATATGATCCTTTAAACGACCAGGAGTTCCTACTACAATATTAGGTTTTGTCTCTAAATTTCGTTTTTCTGTTCGTATGTCCATACCACCAACACATGAAGCAATTTTTGCTTCAGATGATGCCAAAAGCCAACTAAGTTCGTTTTTGACTTGAAGGGCAAGTTCTCTTGTAGGTACAATAATTAGAGCTTCTGGTGACTTAGGAGTTTTGAAAAAAGAATGATCCGAAAGAATATTTTCTACAATTGCTAATCCAAAAGCAATAGTTTTACCTGAGCCAGTTTGTGCCGATACAAGCAAATCCAGTCCTGAGTAGTCATCTTTATATACTTCTTCTTGAACAGGGGTTAAATTTTCATATCCCTTGTCTGACATTGCCTTTGCTATAGGTGCTGGTATTCCTGATGCTTCTAACATTTTCAACTTTCAATTTAAAAAAGAGGCTTATCTTGAAATTAAAAAAATATTTCAATTCTAACATAAATAACTACTAGACTGATCTTTTAGTATTCAATATCAATAAAGTAAAGCTTTAGAGCTCTCTAGTTGAAATAATAAAAAAGTCCTTTAAACAACAAAGACCGTAAATAGATGAATAATAAATATGATGTAATAGTAATTGGTGCTGGGGCTGCAGGCTTAATGTGCTCCATAGAAGCTGGCAAAAGAGGTAAAAGCGTATGTTTACTAGAACACACCTCGAAGATTGCTGAAAAAATTAGAATCTCAGGGGGTGGAAGGTGTAATTTTACAAACTTGTACAGTGATGATAATAATTTTTTGTCTGAAAATATACATTTTTGTAAATCTGCATTTTCAAAATATACTCAACTTGACTTCATCAATTTAGTCAAAAAACATTCCATAGAATTTCATGAAAAAAAGCTAGGTCAATTATTCTGTAATAAATCTGCAAAAGATATAATAGAAATGTTGATTTCTGAGTGTGAAAAACAAAAAGTAAAAATTAAAATTGAAACTAAAATTAATACCCTCAATAAAACTAAAGATTGTTACGTTATAAAAACTAACACAGGTGATTTATTTTCTTCTTCTATCGTTATTGCAACTGGTGGTTTATCTATACCAAAAATTGGGGCTACTGACTTCGGTTATAAAGTTGCAAAACAATTTAATTTGAAAGTTACTAGACTGTATCCAGCCTTAGTACCTTTAATTTTTGACAAAGAAATATTAGAATTTTGTAAATCACTTGCTGGGGTCTCTGTAAATGCTTCAGTTAAAATAAATAAAACAGTCTTCGATGAAGGTTTAATTTTTACACATAGAGGTATTAGTGGCCCATCAATATTACAAATATCTTCTTTTTGGAAAGATGCAAAACCTGTAACAATCAACCTTCTACCAGAGTATGATCTTGATCAAATATTAAAAGTAAGAAGGGTAGAAACGCCTAAACAAAATATATCTAGAATTTTGTCAGATTATTTACCAAATAGACTAGCTGAGGCTATATGTAATAAGCTTAAAATAAATATAAAAATTGCTGACACTTCGAATGAAAATATTAAAAAAATTTCTGAATTCGTAAATCAATGGACTGTTATTCCAATTGGTACAGAAGGCTACAAAACAGCTGAGGTTACTTTGGGAGGTGTTGATACCGAAGAAATATCTTCTTCTACTATGGAATGTAACAAACATTCTGGATTATATTTTATTGGAGAAGTTTTGGACGTTACTGGTCACTTGGGTGGACATAATTTTCAATGGGCTTGGTCAAGTGGTTTTTTAGCAGGTCGAAACGTATAATTTAAATTACGGTCCTTTTAGCAGCTTCAGAATTATGGTCACCTGCTTCATCCCAATATGGAACTGGTCCGTAAATTTCAATTAAAAAATCAAGGAATGCTCTTACTTTTGGAGATAAATGTTTGCCGCTTGGGTAAACAGCATAAATTGGAACATCTTCTTGAACATACTCATCTAAAATTGATACCAGAGTTCCTGCCGCTAAATGTCTTCCAACAACAAATCTTGATAACATTGCAAGTCCACCACCATTGATTGCTGACCTTAGAATTGCATCCCCATGATTTAATTGTAATTTCCCTTTTGCATGAATTAATTTGATTTTACCATCTACAAGAAAATGCCAATCATTATAAGGATTACCGTTTCGGAAGGAAATAATTTCATGATCTAGAATTTCGTCAGGATGATTAGGTTTTCCATGCTTTTTAATATATTCTGGTGAGGCGAATAAAGTTCTTGGGTTTTGTGCAAGCTTTCGTGCAATTAATGATGAGTCCTTCATGACGGCAATTCTAATTCCTAGATCTATATTATTATCAACAAGGTCTACTACCTCGTCAGAAATAATCATTTCTATTTCTACCTCTGGATAACGCTCTCTAAATTTTGGAAGATGTGGGGCTATATGTCTGTAAGAAAAAGTTCCAGGTGCTGTAATTCGCAAGTGCCCTCTGGGTGCGTTCGTGGCACTTGAAATAGCTGCTTCAGCTTCATCAACATCTCCAATAATTCTTCTTGCCCTATCTAAATATGCAAACCCAACCTCTGTAAGTGATACAGACCTAGTCGTTCTATTTAATAATCTTGCACCTAACCTATCTTCTAATGCTGATATATTTTTTGAAACAACTGAGGGAGATAAATCAAGCTCTCTACCTGCTTTAGCAAGCGAACCATTATCAGCAATTGAAACAAAAACTCTCATTCCAGATATTAAATCCATTAAAGACCCTTTAGATAAAACATATACATAACATAATCATTTTTATTTTTGTAGGTAGGATTAAAAAAACTTGAAATGATGGATATATTTGCGTATTACGAAGTTGCATACGGCGTGAATTAGGACATCCAAGACATATAACTAGTCTGCGGAGGGATGGCTGAGTGGCTGAAGGCGCCGGTTTGCTAAATCGTTAAAGGGAGTAATCCCTTTCGGGGGTTCGAATCCCCCTCCCTCCGCCATTAAGATAACTTCCTTATGTCACCCAACTATATTCAGAAATCTATTAAACTTTATTATCTTTGTAATAAAACTGTAACAAATATGTGAACAAATAAGATTGTAGATAAAAAATTTCAAGGAGAAAAAGATAGTGGACTGGCTGTCGAAAATTATAGAAGAGTTTGTAGATAGATATTTTGAACAAAAAGCAGTTCCAAAATATCTTTCCGGAATAAAAAAATCTAATTTGAGCAAATCATAACGAGGGTGTAAAGAGGTTATCTCCGAGTAGATAGGATAATTTATGAAATTATTTCATCAGTATTATTGTCAACTATAACTGGATTTTCATAAAATTTTATGTCAGGTGCAGAGAACCTTTCTGTAATCCATTTAATTCTATCTTCATCAAACCAACTTTTTGCATTCTCTATATTATTAAAACAATAAACTCCACCTGCTAAATTCTTTGAAGTATCACAGATATAGTTTTTTCTAATTAAACCTGGAGTGTCCTTATATATGGGTGATGTTTCTAAAAATTTCTCTTTTAAAACTGGGTCAGTTAATTCATCATTTATCTTAAAAGTAACAATTGCAATTATCATTATAAATATCCTTTAAAATAATTTACTATTTATATAGTTGTAGACTAAGTTGTAAACTGAATAAATATTAGATTATAAGATATAGCAAAAACAGATGGTTATAATGAAATAATGAGGAGTGGTTCCCTTTGCCATAATTTTGTATTAATATATTGATTTTATTAAATTTATTATTACAAAAAAATGTCTACCCACAACTCTAACCACAATGAAGTATAAGAATAAACTCATATATTGTTGTGGGGCTAGTGCAACCTTTTCCTAATCAAGATTGATCTTTGGTCAAGGGGGGGGCTCATTGACCGTAGTCCATGGAGCATTGACCAGGGTTCAAGAATAGAATGGTGGAGTGAGTGGTATGTAATTTAATTTGAAATACGTTTAATTCAATTTAGTGTCAGTTTTATGAAAAATTACTAATTTATAGACGGGTAATTTTAATTTTAAAAGAAGTGTAAACTCCATGAACAACAAAAAATCCAATTTAAATATTGAAAATATAGAATTCAATTCAGATGGGATTACCTTAAGGGGAAAGTTAATTACTCCAGAAGAAAATGTAAATTTACCAGTGTTAATTATGACCCATGGTTCTTCTGCTACATATAATATGGCTGTTATTGATTACGCTTATGAAATAAGCAAATCAGGTTTCGCTGTTTTAGTTTATGACCATCCCAGTATAGGTTTAAGTGATGGAGACCCCAGAGTAGAAATTGAACTCTGGAAACAAGCTAGAGGATATAGAGACGCAATATCTTTTATAGAAAAAAAATCAAATATAGATAATAATAAAATAAACATTTGGGGAGATAGTTTTTCTAGTTGGGTTGCAATGCTAGTATCTGTTGTTGACAGCAGAGTTTCTTCTTTAATTATTCAAACTACAGCAATTGGCGATCAGTTTTTTGAATATGATCAAGGAGATGAATATTTAAAAAAATTAAAAAATGTTTATTTTAATTCAAATCTAAATGAGTTTGAAAGGGATGTCATTGGACCATTACCAATGGTGTCACCATTCCCAGAAGTACAACCATCATTTTTAAATTTTCCTCAAGCATATAAATGGTTTATTGAATTTGGTGGAATGCCTAATTCAAATTGGAAAAATTGGATAACAGTTGTCACTTTAAAAACGCCTGTAAAACCTCTTCCATCTTATCTTGTGAAATTTATTCAATGTCCAACTTTAGTAATATATGCATTAGATGATGAAGTCTGGAGGGCAAATCCAATAGTTATGGAAAAGTGTTATAAACTAATAAACGCTCCAAAAGATATTGTTAAAATTGATGGTGGACATTTTGGTTTACTTTATCCTAGATCAGAGTGCTTTAACAAAGTGTTGGATGAGAACATAAATTTTCTAAAAAAATATAATTAATTGAATGAATTAAATAGTTGAATATGAAAAATGAATAATTCTAAATTGGAACAACACAAAGAACAAAAAAAAAATAGAATTACTTAAGATACTTGCTAAAGGGTGCAAGAAACACCCTGCTTATAGGGCTATTAGAAAAGCAACTGAACGTTGTGAAGAGTGTGTATTTGTTTGGCAAGCTAGAGTTGAGCTTAATAAGCTTGAAGAGATCTGAGGGATAAATAAAATAATGACTGATAACATGATTCTTAAAAATATTATCGATGCGAAACGTAAGAATACATACACAGAAAATAAAACTATTAATCAGTTGCGAGAAGAAACTACAACTGCTGGCGCTTTAATTCCTTTACCGGACAATACTAAATTCGAAAGAATACTAGCTGAAAATGTTTACGCAGAATGGATTACATGTGGAGAAGTTGATACTGACAAAACATTCATGTTTATTCATGGCGGTGGATACTATAGAGGCTCAATTGCTGCAACACGTGCAACCGTAGCAAGGATATCTGCTGAAGCTAAAGTAAGATGTTTATCAATAGATTACAGATTAGCTCCAGAACATCCTTTTCCAGCTGCTATTGATGATACGTACACAGCTTATAATTGGCTTA
This sequence comes from SAR116 cluster bacterium AG-335-B03, assembly GCA_003282435.1. GTDB lineage: Bacteria > Pseudomonadota > Alphaproteobacteria > Puniceispirillales > Marisalimonadaceae > Marisalimonas. The sequence continues at coordinate 234 of QBZG01000020.1, read as the reverse complement.
TTAAAGAGGGCTTGAAACCTAAAAATATTATTGTTAGTGGGCAATCTGCTGGTGGTGGATTATGTTTAGCATTACTGCTAAAAATAAAAGAAAATAACGGTTTTCAGCCAAAAGGTGCTGTTGCTTTAAGCCCTTGGACAGACCTTTCTCAATCAGGTAAAACAATGATTACAAATGCAAATATTGATCCGGTAATTAGTAAAAAATACCTCGATAGAATGGCTAACTTATACC
>QBZG01000019.1 GCA_003282435.1 SAR116 cluster bacterium AG-335-B03 | reverse complement strand
AAATAAAAAATTATATGGCTATAAATGGCGCACAAAAGGCAGCAAGATAGACTGGTTACACTACGTAGAACACGAAAGCAATAACACACATTCACACTCCGTTTGTAAAATTAATAATATAAGGCATCAAAAATTTAAGAAACAGGCATTCAGAATATGGCACAAATTAAACTTCCAATCAGGCAACTTTAACGCACAACTCTATATAAACAACTTTGACAAACCGGCTGCTATTGCAAATTACATAACAAAAGATAACAACGCATATATTTCGTTTGTATAATGTAACAGCAGAGTAATATAAACTTTATACGTTTTACATAACTTATGGCGATAAGATATGGCGAGCACAACTTACGTTGGGTTACTTTTGTAAAGGCTCAAAAGCATTACACAAATGGTTTTGTATCATCTGTTAATAAGTATTTAACGGACTTGAACTTCTATTATCTAAAAACATCAAAATAAATACAGCAACTAAAAGAATTAATATTAAGAAAGAGTTAAATATATGACATTTATTGAAAAGATTTATACTGAACTAAAAGAAAATAATATTACAAATAATAATGTTGATTTTAGCACACGCTTTTTAAATCGTAGCCCACAATATTACAGTGTAATTAAAACAAGAAAATTAGATGCTAATAACGAAATATTAGTAAACATAATTAAAACACTCGAAAAAATTAATAAAACAAGGAAAAAATATAATTTAGAAGACAGATATACTTATTTAGAAAGTAAAATTGCACAAGAACTTGCAAACAGAACTATTAGCACAAATAACCCATCTAAACACCTAATTAACAACGTCATATATGCCCTACAAAACTATCAAACTCCAAAACAAGCAGTAACTTAACTAAAACCATTAACTGCGTTTATAACACTTTCTATTAAACAAGTTTCGTATTATTGTTTTATTCAATTTAAAACTTAAAAGCGAAACCATGTCATTAAAACCACGTGTATTTTTAAGATATACTGCACCAAGTAGAGGTGTTAGAGAAAACACGAGAGGTAAAAGACTTATTAAACCAGGCAACTTAGCGTGGGAGCATAATAGTATCTATTATTTTTACTTTGCATTTTTGAAAAGAAATAAAGAATTTGAAAAAATACACAAGAATGGCGGAAAAACTAGAAATAAACTGCACAAGCAAATGTACAAGGACTTTGGCAATATTTACAAAGTTGATACTGCAGATGACTTTTACAAATGGTTTTACGAAGTTGTAAATACTACTAATGGCGAACGCAGAGGTTATTATCTGTTTGCTGAAGAAAACACAGATGCAATAGAAGAAGTAACTGAGATTGCACAACTTAAAAATACTGACAACACACTTGTAGTAAAAATAAATTTAACAAATACAAATAAAAATATTGGAAGCGGTATTAGACAAATTCTACAAAAGAATGCTGCGAAAGTTGATAGAGCAAGAAAACAAAGTACTGCTAGATATAAAGTTGCAGAAGGGAGAACAATTAATACTTTGTACCAATCATTAAAAGTATATGATTTCGAAATGGACGACAATAATGATAAAAAAAGTCAAGCAATTAATAAATGTAAAGAACTAGGTATTATTGTTAATGAAATGCAAGGTAATGTTAATTTGTTAAAAGATGGCATTAGTGCAAATCAAATCAGACAAAACAGAAAAACATATCAACAACGTTGTGGTAAAGCACTTAGTAGATATAAAGCACAAGCAGAAAAATATATCAAAAGTGCCCTATCCGATAACTTTCTGTCAAACACATAGGTTTTAAATCATTAAACAATTAATTATTTTTATGTATGATTATTAAATGTTTTTTAATACGAGAAAGAAAAAAGAAATAGAAAAAGCAAAAGAACTTGCAGATGCTATTTTAAATACATTTAAAACGGGTTTATTTAATACAAAATATCATAAAACTGTTGACCAATTCACATTACCTCCAAATATTTTTAAGGATATTTATATAAGTGGTTTTGTTGAACATTTTATAAGTTTAAGTTTAAATTTTTTTTATAAAGAAATAAAAACTTCAAATACCAATGCTGATTTTTTATTAAATGTTTATAAAAACTTAGGTTTAAACAAAGATGAAATAGAACTTTATTCTCATCTATTAACAAATGAAAAAATTAGAAAGGACTGGGATGCTGCTGATGGGAGATACACTTTAGGTAAAGAACATGCACGACTATGTTTTTGCTGTATGTTTAATATATTTACGATTGAAGAAAATAGTGAATTGCTTCCAAAAGCAAAAAAAATAGCGAAGAATATGCCTAATATAATAGGTAATGAAACTTATGAAGTTAAACTTACTACGGCAATGTGCGAGTTAACAATATATGATTATTTGCAGAAGCATTTTGGCGGTGTTCTTATTGGTAAATATGAATCTATTAATGATAAAAAACAAGAAACAATAAAACATAAAAATTCAGAGAGTGTAGATCGAACTAATCACAATAAACAAATACCATTTAAAGAATTTAAGAAAAGAGTAATAAGAAATTTAAGAGTTTTTTATGATATTAAAATTGATTTAAGTGACAAGAAAAACAACAGAGATTTTGACAATATTTTATATGCTATATATGACGAAAATTTAAACTCTATTGTTGGTGCTATAATTTCAACGAATCAAATTTATGATGGTGATTTACTAAAATTAATTGAAAAATTTGATTATGAAAAAGTGATACATGCGTATAATAAATCAAAACTGTTGATTAAAGAATTTGATATAAAAATACAAGATTTTCCAAAAATTGATAATTTTTCATATGTTAATGCAAAAAGTTTTATAGAGCATGCAAATGATAGAATTGATACTGCAATTGAACTAATGAAAAGTGAAGGTGAAGAAAAATACAGTACTGAACAAATTTTAACTGAAATATTTTTTTATTATAGAAGTTTAATTGTATGTGCCAAAAATTCTATAAATCCAAATAAAAGGTCAAAAAGTAATCCCAATTTTTGGATAAAAAAAATCTTCGAAAAAACTCAAACTTTAAGAGACTTATTTAAAAAACTAGAGAGTTTAAAAAATGAAGATTATGTCTATCATGTTAAAGAATTACTTTTATTAGAGGATAGTTTACAAAAAGTTTCTCAACAAAAAATTTACAACGAATTTAAAGAATGGGAATGGGACGAGAAATTAAGTGACCAAAATTTAATAAAAGAATTAATATTAAAAGATTTTGATAAGTTGAAAATTTAACAAAAATCTACTTAATTAAACTCCTTATTTTCACATTTTATTTTAGTTAATAATTTCAAAATACGCTTTTGATTATTTCTGACTTGTTTAGATTTAGGCAAATTTTTTAATAACCATTCTTTATGTACAACTTCACGTTTAAGCTCTTTATAAAGTTTGTGTTCACTTTGATTTTTCATTTTAAAACCCTGTAAACACTCATTCTGCTAATTTTTAAAGTACGTGCTATTGCACTATTGCTTAATCCATCAGCTTTTAATTCTTTAACTCTATGTTTGCAAATTGTTGTACCTCTATTTGCATATACACCTTTTGCTTTTGCTTTTTCAATACCCTCTAACTGTCTTTTTCTAATTATGTTTCTTTCAAATTCTGCAAATGCTCCCATCAACTGTAATTGAAGTTTTGCAAATGCATCATTTGTATCAGTCGTAAAAACTAATCTTTCACTTAAAAAACGAACAGTAACACCATTGTCATTTAACTGTTGTATTATTGATTGCAAATCACGTAAGTTTCTTGCCAATCTGTCAATACTGTAAACAACAACTTCATCACCCTCTCTCACAAATTCAATCATTTCAGCAAGTGCTTCACGTTCTGTATTTGCTCCACTTACCTTTTCCTCAAATACTTTTTCTATGTCTCCTAAGTCTTGTCTATCAAACTTCTGTTCAACGCTACTTACACGTTTATATCCAACTATCATTGTCTAACTCTAACTCCTTGTAACATTATCTCTAAAGTTTAAAGTCAGACTGTAACAAGGACAACGGATTAGACTTAAATGTTACAGAATTCCGTAACATTTTTTGTTGTAAAATGAGGTGTACTTGGTGTTACAATTAAAACATTGGAGGATAATAAAATGTTTTGGGTAGCAATAATTTTGTTAATAATGGTTGGGGTAATTATCTACCAACTTGAAGGTATCAGATCAGACTTAAAAGTTTTGGGAACATTGGTTAATAAAAACATTAATAATGAATGAAAATTGTTAATACATGTTTATTAAAAAAAACCCAATTATTAATAATGAATATAGCATAATAGTATTTCTTATACTTTTATTTCCTTATTTATATGTAGTTGATTTTGACAATTATCCAAATTTGGCATGGATAGGTCTTTTTGCTCTTGTTATAATTTCTTTTATAATCGAAAACATCATTATTAAAATATCAAATAAACGTTATGAGGAATTGAAGAAAGATATAAAAAAAGACGTTATAAAAGAAGTTTTAGAAGAATTAAAAAATAAAAAAAATAAAGTTTAATATTAATAATTAATGAGCACAGAAGTTAAAAAAAAAGATATATCAAGTGTTTTAAAAGCGACCACTACTTGTGCTTTAAGTTTATACTTAATGTTTTTTTTAGCCGACATACTTAATTTATCACCTAATATAGTTGATAGAATGGGAGGTAGTTTTTTACTAATTTTTAATTGTATTCTTTTCCAATTTCCGTTGTCGTTATTTTACATAATAATTCTCGCAATTATTGAGAAATCTTTTGCTTTACAAGGTAATTGGCATAAATGGTGGTATTATCCAATTTTATGTCCAATTCCTATTTTATTTTTATCTAGTATTGGTAGAATTTTTGGTCACTGACATTACGCAAATTAAAAAGTTTGAGATGTTTTAAATATATTTTAAAGGTATTGGTTTATATCTTTGCTTATCAGCATTAAACCTTTTCATTGCTGTTTCCAACATCATTTGTTTATCAACGTGCAAATAAGTGCTTTCAATATGTCTTATACTTGTTCCACATTGCACACTTAACGCATCAAATCCGTTACCACGCTTAACTTCACGTGTAATATGATAGTGTCTTAAACTATATGGCACTAAATCTTTTTGTCTTTTCTTATCAATTGTACTCATTTCAAGTATTTGCTTAAATGCTTCATTAATGTTCTGTCTTTTATATTCGTAGTTGCCATCAATACTAAAAATATATCCTGTTTTGTGTTTACAAACTTCTTTCCATTTTAATAACTGTTCAGCATCAACAAAAAAAGTTCTATCTCTTTTAACTTTAGTAGTTTCTGCTAAAACCTCAACTTCAGCCATAACTTTCCATTCAGTATTATGTCCACCCTCTTGTACTTTAAAAAACTTAATACTTTCCCATTTCAACTGTCTTATCTCGCCACTTCTTAAACCTGTGTTCGCTGCAAAAAGCAAATAACGTCTGGCAAGTTCACGTTTGTAGTAGTCGCTATAATTACAAACTGGTTTTCTTGTAGTCTGTAATACATCTTTTTTACAACCTTTTGCTACATAACTTCTCATTGCTCCAGTAAATTTATTATATTCTTCCTCTGTAAATGTTTGTCTTCGTACGTTAGCAGTTGTTCCACCAGTTATTAAAGTATTCTTAATTTCAGGCTTTAGTATTGCTTTCATTTCCAAATAGTCTTTTTCTTCAATCCAATATTTAAAAAGCATACCTATTGTGCTCATTTCGTTTTTAATAGTTGTATAACTCGCCTTTTGCTCTGCTCTAAATTCTATATAGTTTTTTTCAACGCCATTAATAATGTTGTTACGTAAAATTGTTTTGGGAATATCATTTACTTTAAATTGCCCATCTAAATATTTTTCAAAATGTGCTAAATGTGAAATGATAGTTTGTAAACGTTGAGGTACAATTTGCTTTGTATCAATTTGTCTACCTTTCCAATCTAAAAACTCTGCAATGCCTTCACTAACTGTAATTCCAAAAATCTTTTCTTTTTTAGTTTCACTTCGATAAATTAATTTTGCAGTTTCAGTTTGTGCAATCTCAATTGCTTGTTCTGTATTTCGTGTACCAGTTGTTGCTCTATAATATTTCTTCTCTTTTTTAATCCACATACTAAATTGCCAAATACTACTACTTTTACATCTTTTTATTTTTGCTATGCCGTCCATTATTGGTATTTCGTTTTTCATTAATAACTCCTTTTTAACTATAATCATTATCTCATATTTGTTTCCTTTTTGGACGTTATCTCGTTGCAAAACGGCAAAAGGAAACTAGAGCAAAAAAGTAGCTAGCACTTATTATCTGTCATAGTTTAAAAATCTTGTAACTTTTCTTGTAACAAGATTTGGAATTTGTTGGAAAACTGCGGTTACAGTTGCGACTTTGTAACTACTTTGTAACTACAAAAATTGAAAAAACATAATAAAAACAATGGTTTAGGAAACAGGAACTACTCCCACTCAATAGTACCAGGTGGTTTAGAAGTAATATCATACGTTACTCGATTTATTCCAGCTACATTATTTATAATTTTAGTAGCTGTTTCACTCAGAAACTCATGATCAAATTGATAATAATCAGCAGTCATACCATCAATTGAAGTTACAGCTCTTAATGCACATACGTAATCATAAGTCCGAGCATCTCCCATTACACCAACTGTTTTAACAGGTATAATTACTGTAAAAGCTTGCCAAATTTCATTATAAAGCCCATGTTTCTTTATTTGGTCAATATAAATCTCATCTGCATTTCTTAAAATATTTAATTTCTCGTCAGTAATTTCACCAGGACATCTTATTGCCAAACCTGGTCCTGGAAATGGGTGTCGTTCTATAAATTTATTAGGAACACCAAGTTCTTTTCCAAGTATCCTTACCTCATCTTTAAATAACTCTTTTAGTGGCTCTATTAGAGCTAAATTCATTTTTTTTGGCAATCCACCAACATTATGATGAGACTTAATAGTAACGGACGGTGCACCAGAAAAACTTACACTTTCTATGACGTCGGGATACAAAGTACCTTGTGCAAGAAAATCAACTTCTTCAATTTCTAATGCATATTTCTGAAAAACATCAATAAATAATTTTCCAATTATTTTTCTTTTCTCTTCGGGCTCACTTACACTTAATAAGTTTGAAAGAAACAGTTGTTGTTCGTTGGCCTCTATCAAGTTGAGTTTAAAATGATCAGTATATAACTTAATTACTTCTTCACTTTCATTTTTTCTCATTAAACCATTATCTACATAAACACATGTTAACTGATCTCCAATTGCTTTATGAATAAGTATTGCAGTCACAGAACTATCAACCCCACCAGATAATGCACAAATTACTTTTTTATCACCAACTTTCTCTTTTATCATGTGAACAGCTTGTTCAAGATAAGCTTTCATATTCCAATCAAATGAAACATTCGCTAACTGAAGAAAGTTTTTAATTAAATTTTTTCCTCTCAAAGTATGTACCACTTCTGGATGAAATTGGACTGCATACAAGTGTTTTTTTATATCACCAATAATAGCAAATGGTGCATTTTCAGACTCACCATAAACTTCAAAATTTGATGGAATGCTTGAAACATGATCACCATGAGACATCCAAACTTGTTCATTATTATCTTTAAAAAAATCTTTTAAGAAACTAATACTTTTATTTTTCTTTTTGACAAACGATTTCCCAAACTCCGAGGTGCCAGAGCCATGAATGACGTTACCACCTAGCATTTTCATCATTATTTGTTGACCATAACAAATACCTAAAATTGGAACCCCAATATCAAATATTATTGATGGTGGTGTAGGTGCATTGTCATCTAATACACTTGCTGGACCTCCAGATAAAATAATAGCCTTTGGAATAATAGCTTTTATAAACTCATCATTAATTTTATTAAAGGGATGAATCTCACAATAAACTTTTAATTCTCTTAAGCGCCTGGCAATGAGTTGGGTAACCTGACTTCCAAAGTCAATAATTAACACTAGATTATGTTTCATCAACTTACTTTCTATTAAAAATAATTAAATATTATCTCTTTCTTTGAAAGATTGAAATAAAGAAGCCATCCATATTATGAACTGCCGGATTTATTGTTATGCTTTTATTTACATTCTGAAAAGGATATTCACTGTTATTTTGTAAAAAAATTGTGTCTTGCCATATGTTAGTTAAACTTATTTCAGAAAAATCAGGTTTGATTTCTTTCTTAAATTTTTTAATTTGATCTACTCCCTCTTCTGGTAAAAAAGAACAAACTACATATGCTAGTTTACCACCAGGTGCAACCATCAAAGACCCTTTTAAAAGAAGTTCTGCTTGTATATTTACTAATTCTTGAAGTTTTTTTGGACTAAAACTAAATTTTGAATCAGGACTTCTTGACCATGTTCCAATTCCTGAACAGGGTGCATCAATCAATACCAAATCAAATTTTTTTTCTAATCCTGTTACACTCCAATTTGGCTTTACCAGTCGTCTCTCAACATTGTGTACACCTGCTCTCTTTAGCCTTAAACCTGCGTTTGACAACTTTTTTTTATTAGTATCTAATGATAATATTCTTCCCTTATTTTTCATAATATCTGCTAGAATAAGAGATTTCCCACCTGCACCAGAACAAATATCTGCAACTTGCATTCCAGGTTTTACATCAAGTAATATAGAAACTAATTGTGAAGCCTCTCCCTGTATTTCTAAAAACCCTTTCTTAAAAAGTTTATGGCCTTCTATTGGAAACCTTTTTGAAAGCCTTATACCTAATGGTGAGTATTTAGTTAGTTGAATAGGTACTTTAATATCCTCTAATAAATGATATATTTCATCTCTAGATTTTCCTTGAAGCATGTTTACTCTAATATCAAAAAAACCCTCTTGATTTAGAGATAATGCAACGTCTCTCCATTCATTTTTAAAACTATTTTTGAGGCTCTTGAGTAGATATTTTGGCAATTCATAAAAAATATGTTCTGGCATTTCTTTATTATAAAATTCTTTATAATTTAGACGTTTTAAAAAATCCAAATCAACATCATGAAATATTTTTATTTCCTTGTATTTTAAAATAAATAACTGTCTAATTTTAGACAAATTATTACAATAATCTTTATTTAAAAATAACAATTCTAACATCATTTCTTTTTCAAATGTTACTTCAAGATTTAAATAATAAAGATGCCAATGGATCTTATACCGATGTCTTAAAATATTCCAAAAACTATTAGAAATGAACTTTCTGTCTTTAGAGCCTATATATTTTTTTGATCTAAAATAACTTTGTAATAACTTACTAGCAATTTTGTTACTTTGGTTAAGTAAATTTAATAATTCTAAAACAGAAAAAATTCGTTCTTGATCAAGCATTAAGAAGGACGATAATTAGGGGCTTCTCTAGTAATAGTAACGTCATGTACGTGACTTTCTTTTAGACCAGCATTACTTATCCTCTTAAAAATACATTTTTTTTGCATTTCATTAATATTTATATTACCCGTATAACCCATAGCTGATTTTAAACCACCTACTAATTGGTGAATTACATTCTGTGCAGGGCCTTTGTAAGGAACTTGACCTTCAATACCCTCGGGCACAAGTTTTAATGTTTCTATCTCTGCTTGAAAATATCTATCAGCAGAGCCTCTAGCCATTGCTCCTAATGAACCCATGCCTCTGTAAGATTTATAAGATCTTCCTTGAAACAAAAAGACTTCTCCAGGAGTTTCGTCAGTTCCTGCAAGTATAGAACCGACCATAACTGCACTTGCTCCACCTGCTATAGCTTTAGCAATATCTCCAGAATATTTTATTCCACCATCAGCTATTATAGGAATGTAGTTTTTTTGGGCAACTTTGGCACAATCAGTTATTGCTGTTAATTGAGGCACCCCTACTCCAGCCACCATTCTTGTGGTACAAATTGATCCAGGGCCAATACCAACTTTGATACCTTTTGCACCTGCATCTATTAATGCCCTTGTTGCATCTCCGGTTGCAACATTTCCTCCAATTAAAGCTATTTGACTTGACAATTTTGAAATTGCTCTAACTGTTTCTAGTACCATTTCACTATGTCCATGAGCTGTATCAACTATTAGAACATCAACTCCTGCATTAATTAGAGCTTCTGCCCTTTTAATTCCATCCTTTCCTACACCAGTAGCTGCTGCAACTCTTAATCTTCCTTGTTCATCTTTACAAGAGTCTGGATGATTTTGTGCCTTTTCCATGTCTTTAACCGTTATCAATCCAACACAAAAAGCATCCATGTCTACAACAACTAATTTTTCAATACGGTGTTTATGTAAAAGCTTTCTAGCATCTTCTGCAGTAACTGTTTCTTTAACAGTTATCACATTTTTTGTCATAAGTGCAGAAACAGATTGATTAAGATCATTTGCAAATCTAACATCTCTATTTGTTAAAATTCCAACCAATTTATTATTCAAACCTTCTACAACTGGTATTCCGCTAATTTTGTATTTTTCCATCAATTTAAAAGCATCACCAAGTGTCTGATCGGGTTTTATTGTTACTGGATTAACAACCATGCCAGACTCAAATTTTTTTACTTTTTTAACTTCTGAAACTTGTTCTTTTATTGAAAAGTTTTTGTGAAGAACACCCATTCCTCCTAATTGAGCCATAGTAATTGCCAACCTGTGTTCAGTAACAGTATCCATTGCCGCTGAAAGTAAGGGAATGTTTAACTTTATATCTTTAGTAATAAAAGTTTTAACATCTGCATCAGCTGGACCGAATTTAGTATGTGCAGGTTGTAATAAGACATCGTCAAAAGTGTAAGCTTCTTCTATATTCATATTTTCCAACTAAAGGGTTATTTGAATAATAATATAATTAATAAATTTTATAAACTCCTGATCTTAATTTGCAAAGGTTAATTAATATAAGTTTTATGTTTTATAGCCTATAGCAATTACGTATCCTTCAACTGATTCTTTTCTACTAGCATCAGGTTTAATATGATGCACTCTTGAAAAATGTTTCTTCATTAGAGATAAAGCCTCTATTTCAGTGCCACCTTTAAAACATTTAGCTAAAAAAACTCCATTTTTTTTTAAGTTTTCTAAAGCAAAATCTAGTGCAGTTTCTAATAGATAAGTGGTTCTTATATGGTCAGTTTGACGATGTCCTGTAGTATTTGCAGCCATATCTGACATAATAATATTTGGGTTAGAACCAAGAATTTTTAATAACTTTTTACCAACCACTTTATCACTAATATCACCTATAATAGAAATACTTCCAGGTATTTCTTGCGTAGGCAAAAGATCAACGCCAACTACTTTTTCTTCCCCAACAATTGAAGAAACTTTTTGCGAAGCTATTTGAAGCCAACCTCCTGGAGCGCAACCTAAATCAATAACTGATAATCCAGGAGCTAAAAATTTATATTTTTTGTTAATTTGTAAAAGTTTAAAAGCAGCTCGTGACTTATACCCTCTTTTTTGAGTTTCTAAAACGTATGGATCATTTAGTTGTCTTCCTATCCAACGAGTACTTGAAGATTTTCTGTTTTTATCTTTTTTAAGTTTTTGTGATAAACCTCTAGAACTTCCAAATGATCCTGGGTTATTTTCGTTAGTCATTTTTTACATCATGTAATGATTTAAAAAAACAACTCCTCACACCTGTGTGACAAGCTACTCCAGTTTGTTCAATTAGAGCTAATAATGTATCGTTATCGCAGTCTAATCTTAATTCGTGTAGTCTTTGAAAGTTTCCACTCGTTTCTCCTTTTTTCCAAAGTTCATTTCTTGACCTAGAAAAGTAGTACATGTCCTTAGTATCAATTGTTTTTTTCACTGATAGATTATTCATCCATGCCATCATTAAAATTGTGCCGGAATGAACACATTGTGCAATGACCGGAACTAATCCATCTTTATTAAATTTTATGTCTGAAATATTAAAGCTTTCAGAACTAAGAGTTGTATATACTTGTTTCACCATATTTTATCTTCTTCTAATATTTTTAACAAAATTGGAAAAATCGTTACTAATTCCCATCATAGATGGAACTATGACAAGTACAAGAAAAGCTGTAATACCAAGGCCAAAAACAATCGTAGCCGCCATCGGTATCAAGAATTGGGCTTGGAGTGATTTTTCGAATAAAAGTGCTGACAATCCTCCTATTGTAGTAAGTGATGTTAATAGAACAGGTCTAAATCTATCAACTACTCCAGCGATTATTGCTTCATCAATTATTTTATAATTCTGATAGTCTTTATCATTTTGATCACGTAAATCTTCAAACCTTCTTTCAATAGTTGATACTAAAATAATAGAATTATTTACAACAATTCCAGCTAAAGCTAAGAGAGCAAACATCGACAAAATAGACATTGTTAGCCCTAATAAATAGTGACCAAGCACCGCTCCAATAAAAGCAAATGGTATCATTATCATTATTGAAAAAGGTCTTGTCCAAGACTTAAATACCCATGCTAATATAAAATAGATTAATAATAAGCCAAATATTGAACCAATTTTCATATCTGCAAAAGTTTCTTTCTGTTCTAAATCTCTGCCATCAAATCTATAATTTAGATTATATTTTTTAGCAATTTCGGGTAATCCATTATTCAACAAAAATTGTCTTGCTTGAGAAGTGTTCATCAACGCTGGAAATAAATCACCAGAAATAGTCACTTCTCTAAAACCATTTTTTCTATTAATGGAAGCAAATGGTATTTTTTCATTTATTTTAATGACCTCTTGAAGCTTAAAACTAGTACCTAAAGGTGTGATAATTCTTAAGTCATTTATCATATCCGTAAGCTTTTCTGTTTCAGACAACTTTAATCTAACAACCACTTCTTCGTCTGCTTTTGGAAACTCTGAAATTATTATTCCATTAATAGCTGATCTTACTTGCTCTCCTATATCTGAGATGGATAGACCAAGTGATTGTCCTTTATTGTTTAAAGATAGAATCCTTTCTTGAACTCCAAACTCAAGATTATCGTTTAAAGATGTTACGCCAGGGATTGTTCTTGCAATTTGAATTAATTCATTAGATGCAATCTTAAGGGTTTCTAATTTTTCTCCTTGAAATCTTACATCTAAATCTCTTCCAGGAGGTCCACCACTTGGAGATCTAATAGTTAATTTATCTAAACCCTCTACATATTCAATATTATTTTTCCATTCTTTAATAAACTGATTTGTGCGTATTTTTCGTTTATCCGCTGTTTTTAATTCAACAACCACGGAACCTAATAAGTCACTTCCCTTAGAGCTTGGTCCAGCCCCACTTGAAAATGATGTCCTACCTCCAATAGTTGACATGCTAAATTTCACTAGATCTGGAGATGTTGAAAACTTTTTTGAAGTTTTAATCAAACCTCCTTCTATTTTTTTTACCATCTCTTCAGTTTTAGATCTAGTCGTTCCTGAATGCATTTTAAAATTGGCAATAATTATATCTGCCTCAGGGGTTGGGAAAAAACTAAACATTACCCGTCCGCCAGATATCATTCCTACAGAAACTATAAACATGCCAATGGCAATCATAAAAGTTACATATCGATAGTTAAATGTTAATGATATGAATTTTTTAAATGTACCTTCTTGAAAAGCCATGAATTTTTCATCAAACCATAGTCTGAATTTACCTTCCTCAACTGTCTTTTTATCAAAATGTGCTAAATGTGCTGGTAAAACAAGAAAACATTCAATTAAACTAGCAACTAATACAGCACATACTACCCAAGGTATAGCCGCAATTATTTCACCTATAACTCCTTTAACCATAAATAAAGGTATAAATGCAGCCACTGTAGTTAACATTGCTGATATTACAGGCATCGACATGCGTGTTGCAGCAACAACTGGAGCCTGTGAACTATTTAGTCGTCTCTTAGTTTTTAAATATGAAGAATGTTCCCCTACAACGATTGCATCATCCACAACTATACCAAGGGCCATAATAAGACCAAATAAGGATATCATATTAATTGATTGACCTGAAACTAACATTACGCCAAAAGTAGCAAGAAAAGCTATTGGAATACCCAAAGCTACCCAAATGGCAGTATTTCGACTTAAAAATAGAAATAATACGGCTAAAACAATGCAAAGACCACTAAGTCCATTCTTGACTAATAGTGTGATTCTTTCTTGGATAAGATTAGCTGCCGTATTATAAGTTTCAACATTAACTCTATTTCCAATAATATTTTTAGATTCTGAAATTACTTTATTAACATTTTCCGATACTTCAAGAGCATCGCTAGTTTTACTTCTTCTGACCCATAATTCTACAGCAGGATTATTGTCAACAGATTTTAATATACTTCCTTGTTCGAGAGTAGAAGATATTCTGGCTATATCTTGAAGGATAATCCTACCACCTGAAATCGTGTTTTTAAGCTCTATTTTTTTGAACGTTTCTACTAATCTCTTTTCACCTTCGGTTCTGACCCGCAGTGACCCATCGGCATAACTACCTCCTGAAACATCCTGAGTTTCAGATTTAATTAGATTAGCAATTTGATTAAATGATAATTTCAACCTTGCTGTTTCTATTTGAGGTATTTCAATCAATATCTCTTCTTTAGGAAGACCTTGGATGTCAACCTTATCTACACCAGAATTTAGAAGTACTTCTTTAAGTTTTTTTGATATTGATCTCAGTTCTGATAAAGGAATATTTGCTGATAAAACTATTCTAGTAACTGTATCAAAAAATTCCCCAACAACTATTTTGGGTTTGTCGGCTTTTTGAGGAAAATTTATTCTGGATACAGCGGTTTCAATATCTGTTCTCCCTTTTTGCATATCATAACCATAGTTAAATTCAACTTGAGTAATACCAACACCTTCAACGGATTTTGATGATACTTTCTTCACACCTGAGATAGGTCGTAGTTCTGGTTCCAATAATTGAACAATATTTTTATCAATTTCTTCAGCTGTAGCTCCAGCCCAATTTACAGAAACAGCTACAACCTCAACTTCAAAGTCAGGAAAAAATTGCTTATTCAACTTACCAATAGAAAGTAAGCCAACTACAATCATTAATATCATTATTATGTTTGCAGAGGTTCGATGCTCTACAAAAAACTTTAAAAAACCAGACTCTTTAAACTGTAACAAAATTTCATCCTAAAGTTTTAATATATTTAGAAAATTAATTTAAAATTGTAACTTTTTGATTATTTAAATTATCGGGCATTCTTGTTGTTATAATCAAATCACTATCTGAAATATTTCCGTCAACTAAAATAAATCCTGAACCTTTGTATATTAGGTTCACCTTTTTTTTCTTTGCAATACCGTTATCTACAAAATATATATTTTCACCGTATAGAGAAGTTTCAGGCAATTTAAATATATTTTTAAAATTACCTACTGGATAATTCACACGAACAAAAGTACCAAGAGGGATATAATTACTTTTATTCTCTACAATATTAATTTTTGCAAACAATTTTCCTCCACCTTCTTCTTCATTTGTTTTTCCGTCTGTTCTTTCAATTTTAGCTTTTATATTTTTTAGAGGGGTATTGCCTCCCTCCCATATAACATTAATAGACTTTCCAATTAAATTGTCTGAATTTGAATATATTTTTGATGGTATAACAAACTCAACTTCTAAATCTTCTGTAGAAAATATATTAGCTAATTTTTCATTACTTGAAATAAATTGTCCTTTATTAATTTTAACATTATATAGCCTACCATTATATTTTGCTCTTAAAATAGTATCAGACAAATCTTGCTTTGCTTTTTCTAAAATAATTTTGGATCTATTAAAATCTGACTTGTTTTTTGATAAGAGAATTAACTCATTATCATACTTGTTCTGCGATATAACTTTTGTTGATAGCATAGACTTATATCTTTTTATTTGTCTTTTTCTAATATCTAATTGTGAAGCTAGTTCTTGTGTTTCAAAATTTAGTTTTTTTATTTCAAGCAAGAAGCGTGTTTGATCTAGTTTTGCTAAAATTTGTCCATTTTTTACATAAGCACCATTTAAAAAAGAATTAGATATAAAATTAACTCTACCAGAAACACCAAAACGAAGATCGCCAATCCTTGAAGAAACAATTTTTCCATATGCATCAGATGATGGAGTATATTCATGTCTCTTAGTTTTAACCACTTTTACATAAAAGGTTTCTTCTTCAACTTTTGAAGGCTTTGCAAGTGGTTTTGAAGATACTAAATACTTATAACTAAATATACTTATTCCTAAAACTAAAAAAAACATAAAAGTTTTAAGACTAAATATTTTGGACAACATTTTAACTTTCCTAGAAATACTTTAATTTCGATTATTTATTATTGGCATTTCGATCAAAAGACAAATTTTTTAAACTTTAATTATAATTTTTGTTAATTTCTTAATCAATATAATCCTAATTTAATCAGTTCGGCATTTATATTATCTGGTAAGTTTTCACCTGTCTCTTCATCTAAATTCAAGTCTCTTGGAATATCTTCCTCTAAATAATATCTCCAGCCTTGAAAGGGTTTCATAGGAGTGGGAATTACTCTTATTAGTTTTTTGTCTAATTCAATTTCACACCCTTTGCTACCATCACTTCGAATAACTGATAAAATATCTAATATTTTCTGCCGAACTAAAACTTTTCTTTTGATAATCCAAAACATTGAACCAGTTTTAATTAAATCTTCTCTTTTTTTTGGCATGTTTCTTGTAGTATGTAATATTGCGCCATAAGTTTCTTTAATCATTTTTTGTCTTACATAAAGTCTTTCAATTGTTTCGATACCGACTGCTATTTTTTTTAAATGATAAGACACAACTAATAACCCAAACTACAATATTACTAAAGCCGATAAACCTAAAAACGTAAAGAAACCTATGACATCAGTCGCAGTTGTTAAAAAAACAGAGCTAGAAATCGCAGGATCAATTTTAAATTTTTCTAGTGTTAGCGGAATTAAAGTACCTAGAACACCCGCAAACAACAAATTAGCGATCATTGCTAATCCCATTATTATTGCGATTTCTTTATCACCAAACCAAAGATAAGCTAAAACAATAGACAAAAGAGCGAATAAAAAACCATTAATCATACCAACCCATGTTTCTTTCAAAACAAATTTCTGAAGATTGCTATAATTCAACTGTCTTGTTGCTAATGCTCTTACTGCAACAGTTACTGTCTGAGTTCCTGCATTTCCTCCCATGGATGCAACAATTGGCATGAGAACAGCTAATGCAACCAATTTTTCAATTTCTTCCTGAAACAAACCTATAACTGAAGATGCTAAAACTGCAGTAAACATGTTTAGTATAAGCCATGAAAAACGGCCTTTAGCAGTTTCTAAAAAAGATGATGTTATTGAAAGATCACTTACACCAGTCAAACCTTGTAAATCTTCTTCGGCTTCTTCATTAATTACGTCAACAATATCATCTACAATTATTACACCAAGAAGCCTATCTGCATTATCAACAACCGGCATGTTTACTAGACCATATTGCTGAAATAGAAGAGCTACTTCTTCTTGGTCAGTTTCAACATTCACATTTCTTGGTTTTAATTCCATTAAATCATTTAATCTCACAGGTCTTTTAGCAGATAATAGTTTAGATAGGGAGATAACTCCCATCAATCTATGTGCAGGATCAACAATATAAATTGAATAAAAACTATCCTCTTCATCTTGTGGATTTGCTCTCATATGGTCAATTGTCTGCCCTACTGTCCAATTTCCGGGAAAAGCCAAAAATTCCCGTTGCATCAGCCTTCCAGCTGAATACTCAGGGTATGACAGAGCCTCTTCAACTAAAATTCTGTCAGCTTTTGGTAGTTGTTTTATAACTACATTTCTATCTTTTTCTTCTAACTCTTGAAGTATTTCAACAGCATCATCTGAATGTAATTCAGGAATTGCCTTTGCAAGAACTTTAGGGCCAAGAATATTAAAAACTTTTTCTTGAACATTATGATCAAGATAAACTAAAACCTCTGGATCAAGTGATCTTCCAAGAATAGTTAGGAAAATATTTAATTTTTCATTACTCAGTCTTTCCAACATGTCCGCTTGATCAGCTGGATGAAGTGGTTCGATTAACTTTTTTAAACTTATTCTATTTTTTTTATTAATGGCATTTAAAATAGCATCTTCAACAATTGGAGTAAGACCATATAAACTTTTAAAGTTTGCATCATTAGTTGAAACTAAATTTTCATCAAAATTTGTTTTAATTTTATTATGATCCATTACTTTCCACACGAAAATTCATTATTTCATACAAATAAATCCCAGTTCATTAAATTTATTTATTTATTTTCTGAGTCAACTTCAGAAAATACTTCCCTAATATGCCTAAGTGACTCCAAACCTGCAGGAGCTCCACAGTATATTGTAATCTGTAAAACGATATCACGAATTTGTAATCTAGTTAATCCATTATTCAAAGCACCTCTGACATGTAATTTAAATTCATGCGATCTATTAAGAGCGGCAATCATGCCTAAGTTAACCAATGATCTATCTCTATCTGACAGGTTTTCTTTGTTCCAAACTTCACCCCAAGCATATTCAGTTACTAATTTTTGCATATCTGCACCCAATTCGTCTGCAGAGGCAAGTGCTTTATCTACATATTCATCTCCAAGTACTTTCCTTCTTTTTGCTATTCCTTTTTTAAAAATTTCACTTTCCATTTTTATCTCCTGAGTTGCATTTTTAATTATTAAATGAATGCCACATAAAAATAAAGCCACATGACTAATGTTGTAAAATAAATTATCAGAAAGTTTTAAATTCAACCACTTACCTAAAAATATACCAATAGGGAGAACAGGAATTAAAAGAAAACTCAAAAAAAGTGACTCGTTGGTAAAAATTTTTAGATCTAAATAAAAAGGTATTTTTGAAAAAATAAATTAAAAAAAAATAGAAACTCATGATGCCTACAAAATTTTTCTATTAACTCCTAACTTTAAAAGATAAATCTGTGCAGGAACAGAACCTGCCCATGCAATAAAACTTGCAAATCCAGATAAAGAGCACCAAAAAACTGCTCTCCGAAAATTTGGTTGCAATGTATTTAAATGATTTTTTGATTTTTGTAATAGATCTATTTTACTTAAAAAAAAAATTACAGATGTTATTAAAGCCATAGTTCCAATTAAAATTAGAATAGATTTATCATCTAAATAATTAAAAAATATCCAACATAGTAATTGGCCAATCATTCCACCTAAGACCATCATCCAAATAATTTCAAAAATAAAAAATTTTCTCCATACAAATATTACCCATACATCTGTTAATAATGTTAACGGCAAAGAAACCGCTAATGCTAATTTAGGCGGCAATACTAATACCATTAAAGGAAAGCCTAAACCACCTAAGCCATATCCAAATCCTGATTTTGATATTGCTACCAACATGACTGCTAAAATACTTGTAGGAATTAATAATTCTAATTGATTAATTGTACTTAAGCCACTTAACGCTTGCTCAAACAAATTATAAGTTCCTTTTTTATTTATTTTTGGTGAAATATCAATTTATCTATATGGATAAAAAAAGTTCATAATTGTTATTTTTAAAGTTATAAAGACATTATGACTGTTAGACCAATTTTAGAAAGAAAAAAATCAAATCCAGTTTTAGAGGGTGCTGGTGTAAAATTAGATAGAGCTTTTGGCTTTGGAAATACTAGTGATTTTGATCCTTTTTTACTACTTGATGATTTTAGAAATAACAATCCCCAAGATTACCAACTAGGTTTCCCGTGGCATCCTCATAGAGGAATAGAGACAATCACTTATATCTTAAAAGGAGCCGTGGAACACAAAGATAGCTTGGGAAATTCAGGAAAGCTGAATGATGGAGATGTTCAATGGATGACTGCAGGTTCAGGTATACTTCATCAAGAAATGCCCTTAGGTAATTATAAAGGTGAAATGCATGGTTTTCAATTATGGGCTAATTTACCATCTAATCTTAAAATGACTGATCCTAACTATCAAGATATAAAATCAAGCGATATCAAAGTTATAAATGATGACGATGGTACTATTATAAAAATAATAATAGGCGATTATCGGGGGTATAAAGGTTTAATAAAGGGAATTGCATCTAACCCTCAATATTTTGACATTTATGTTCCACCAAACAAAATTAAAAACTTCCCAATATCATTACGAGATAATTGTTTTGCATATGTTTTTGAAGGAGAGGCTAACTTTGATTATGCCTCGGAGCCTAAGGGCATTAAAATTGAAAAATCATTTAACAATGAAGACTACACAATACGTGACATGAGTGGAAACAAGACGCTAATTACCTTTGATAAAGGAGATGAAGTTAAGCTGTTATCTGGAAATCAAGGTGTTAGATTCCTACTAATCTCTGGTAATCCTATTCAAGAACCCGTTGCATGGTACGGACCTATTGTAATGAATACTAGTGATGAAATTCAACTTGCTATGTCTGAATTAAACAATGGAACTTTTATTAAGCAGTGATGGAGATTAGGTTATGAAAATTGCTATAATTGGAGCAGGTGCAATGGGATCTATTTATGCATCCTTTCTTGCTCAAAATAATAATGAGGTTTTAGCAATTGATCTTTGGGAAGAGCATTTAGAAGCCATAAGAAAAGATGGTCTTAGAGTTTCAGGTTTCAGTGGTGATAATGTGGTTAAAAATATAAATGTGTCGAATAACATAGAAGATGCAAAAGGATATGAACTATTTATAATAGCAACTAAGGCATCTGGAGTTGGTTCAGCCGCATCTAATCTAAGCAAAATAATATCAAAAAATTCTCTTATTTTAACTATACAGAATGGGCTAGGTGCTGGTGAACGAATTGCTACTTTTATGCCTACTGACAATATTCTTTTAGGAGTGGCTCAAGGCTTTGGAGCGGCAATGGTTGGTCCTGGACATGCTCATCATAATAATATGAGTATGATAAGAATTGGTGAAATGAATGGAGGAATAACTCAAAGATTAGAAAAACTAGTTAAGATTTGGTCTGATGCAGGGTTTAACGCAAAAGCTTTCGAAGATATAGAACAATTAATTTGGGAAAAATTTATATGTAACGTTGCTTATAGTGGCCCATGCTCAGTATTCAGGAAAACACTTGGTGAAGTAATGGGAAACAAACAAATGTTTGAAGTAGCTAAAGGGTGTGCTCTAGAGGCAAGGAAAATGGGTGACATTAAAAATGTTAATTTTACTTTTGATGACACAATTAAATATATAACAGAATTTGGCAAAAAACTTTTAGACTCTAAACCTTCAATGCTGCAGGATGTTGAGGCAAAAAGGTTATCTGAAATTGACGCTATTAATGGTATGGTTGTAACTTTGGGAGAAGAAAATAGTATTGAAACGCCATTTAATTTAGCTGTTAGTTCAATCATAAAAGCTTATGAAGAAGACTATAAATAAGTACATTTCAAATCAAACTTGCTAAAATAAAGAATTGAAATATAATATTGGAGTTTATTAAGTACATAATTGTAAAACCACGTTTTAATAAATTGCAATATTAACTAAGCGCTCTTTATTTTTTAGAGCTAAGAAAAGGAAAAAAAATGGCCACAGGAACAGTTAAATGGTTTAACCCTACAAAAGGTTATGGCTTCATTGAACCAGAGGGTGGAGACAAGGATGTGTTTGTTCATATCAGTGCCGTACAAGCTGCAGGTATGACAACTCTAGAACCTGATCAAAAAATTGAATATGAGTTGGAAGACGGCAAAGACGGTAAAGTTTCTGCGGGCAACCTTAAAGCTATATAAATAATAAGCCTAATTTTTTTTTATTAGATTGTTTTAATCATAAATATATTGTACTAGTACATGAAAACAAACTTATTAAGTCAACTATTAACTAAAACAAACAATTGCAAAAACATGGAATTGTTCCTCAAAGCACTTTTTACCAAAAAAGAATTAAAAGAGCTTGATAATCGTTTAAAGATATTTCAGATGCTTTTGTATGGTAAAAAACAAAGACAAATTTCTGAAGATTTAAATGTAGGAATTGCAACAGTTACAAGAGGTTCATACGCTTTCGAAAATGAAGAAATTTTTAAAATTAAATCTAACATTATTGATATTTTGAGAGCAAATCATAAAAAATGAATAAAAAACAAAATGAACCAAATAAAATTAAAATTGAAGGCAAACCTAAATACATAAAAATAGGGGATAAATATAATTTTTTTGAATTGTTCAAAAAAATACAATTTAACTTTAAAAACTGTTTTTTATTTGAATCACTAGGCGAAGAAAGTAATATTTCGCGCTACCATATAATTGGTTTTGATCCAAAATATCTTATATTTTCAGAAAATAAACATGAATTAAAAATTGAAGACATAGATAAAGGTGAAATTAGATCATATGCGTGTGAAAACCCTTATTATAAATTAAGAGACATTATTCCTCAAAATATTATATCAAAGAAATATGCTGGAGGATTGGTTGGCTTCGTAAGTTACGATGGTATTAATTATTTTGAAAATAATTTAAATATAAAAAAAAATCCTAATTTCGAGTCTTTTAAATTTGGCGTGTATCTTGACGGTCTTATTTATGACCAAATGACAGGCGAAATATTTTATTATTATTATGAAGATAATAAAATTGAGAAAATTAAATCAATTATTAAACAAAACAAGAAAAATAGTACACAAGTAAGCTGTAAATTTTTAAGAAATTCAATGACAAGGGATGAGCATAGAAAAACTGTATTAAAGATTAAAGAAGACATAAAAAATGGATTAATTTTTCAATGTGAAGTGGGTTTTAAAAGTCATTATGAAATAAAAGGAGATCTTACTGAAATATATTCAAAGTTAAGAATGCTAAATCCATCCCCTCATATGTATTTTATGAAGTTTAGTGATCAAATAATTATTGGAGCGTCACCAGAACTTCTCTTTCGGCTTAAAAACGGTGAAATGGAAACTTTTCCTTTGGCTGGAACAACAAAACGAGGAGCTGATAAAACAGAGGATCTAAAATTAGCCAGAGAATTACTAAATGATAGTAAAGAAATAGCTGAACATAATATGTTAGTAGATTTACACAGAAATGATTTAGGTAGAGTTGCTAAATTTGGTACTGTCAAAGTTAGAAACCTTATGGATATAAAAAAATATTCTCATGTACAACACATATCGTCTGAAATTGCTGGTATAATTAATGATGATGAAGATATGTTCTCTGCTTTAGCCTCAAATTTTCCCGCTGGCACTTTGTCTGGCGCCCCTAAAATAGAAGCTATGAAAATAATAAATAAAATTGAAGAAGACGGCAGAGGTCCATATGGAGGAGCAATAGGGCAGTTTGGATTTAATGGTGATTGTACATTTGCTATTCCAATTAGATCCATTTTTATAAAAGGTGAGAAAGCTTTTGCTCAAACTTGTGGTGGAAATGTTTATGATTCAGATCCAGATAAAGAGTATTTAGAAATTGAAAGAAAACTAGCTGCCATGAAAACAGTTTTAGAATCATTTAGAGAAACAAAATGATATGAAAGTCTTAATAATAGATAATTATGACTCATTTACTTTCAATCTATTTCAATATTGTGGTGAGATTTTAGATAAAAAAACATCAAGCATAAAAACCGATATAATAGTTAAAAGAAATGATCAAATATGTCTTAATGATTTAAAACTTGACAAGCCTGACAAAATAATAATTTCACCTGGTCCAGGATCACCTGCAGAAAAAAAATATTTTGGAGTATGTCAAGAAATTATCCTAAAATTTGGTCCAAAAATACCAATCCTAGGCATATGTTTAGGTATGCAAGGTATTGTTCATTCATTTGGAGGTAAAATCATTCATGCAAATGAACCTATGCATGGAAAAACCTCATTTTTATTACATGACCAAAAAGGAATACATAAAAAAATACCTCAAAATATAGAAATAATGAGATATCATTCTCTAATTGTTGAGACAAAATCTTTACCAAGTTGTTTTGTTATAAACGGGGTTTCACAAGATATAGATGATAAAAATTCTATACTTGATATAAATAAAGTTTCTTTTAGTGGTGAAATTATGGCGGTCAGTCATAAATTGTATCCTATTTATGGAATTCAATATCATCCAGAATCTTTTGGTAGTGAGGGTGGAAAGGAAATATTAGAAAATTTTTTATTTAATTTATAGATGTGTTTTATGATAAGTAAAGCGATTAAAATTTATGAGCAAGGATCTTTGGATGTCCTGAAAATAGAAGAAGTGAACTTAAAAGATTTAGGCTCAAACGAAATTTTAATAGAACACTCGTTTGCTGGATTAAATTTTATAGATATAAATCAAAGAAGAGGTACCTATCCACTTAAGAATTTACCTGCAGTACTTGGGATGGAAGCATCTGGAACGGTAAGAGAAATTGGTTCTAATGTTACCAAATTTAATATTGGTGATAAGGTAACACATTGTATGAATCTAGGTTCTTTTTCACAGTTTATGAATTTAGATCAAGATAAAACTATTAAGCTTAAAAAAGAAGTTGATCTTAAAATCGCTGCTGCATCTACCTTGCAAGGCTTAACTTCTCAATACCTAATTAACCATTCATATAAATTAAAAGAGCATGACACTGTTCTAGTACATGCTGCAGCGGGAGGCGTTGGACAAATTCTTTGTCAATGGGCAAAAAAAATTGGAGCAAATGTTATTGGAACAGTAAGTTCTCAAGAAAAAGAAAAAATTGCTAAACAAAACGGATGTGGTTTTACTATTAATTATTCGAAAGATGAATTTGACAAGAAAGTCTTAGAAATTACAAATAATAAAGGGGTAAATATCATATATGACTCAGTTGGAAAAGATACCTTTTTGAAAGGAATAAGCTGCCTAGCTTCAAAAGGAAGAATAGTTAGCTTTGGAGTTTCATCAGGTCCTATTGATCCTATTAACATAAATATGCTTAGATCTTTTTCAGGGTCTATTTCAACAGGTGGACTAAATACTTACATAAATGACGCTAATGAAATGCAAATGAATGCTGACACATTTTTTGATATGATCATAAATAAAGATTTACAAATTAATATAGATAAAACATTTTATATTGACGAGATAAAAGAAGCTCAATCTATATTAGAAGAAAGAAAAACGACTGGTTCGGTTGTTCTTAAATTTTAAAAAATTTTAAATTATTTTTAAATAATGTAATATATATATAAATGATAAATATTTTGGAGAATATAATAATCAATGCTTAAGCTTGGATTGTTTATGATGCCTCTTCACCCTGCAAATAAAGATGTAGGTGTTTCTTATGAAGAAGATAGAAAACTTGTTCTTTTAGCAGATAAATTAAATTTTACCGAAGCTTGGATGGGTGAACATTATAGTTCTACAGCTGAACCAGTTACCTCACCATTAATTTTTAATGCATCTTTGATAAAAGAGACAAAAAATATTAAGTTTGGAACAGGAGTTATTTCCCTACCTCAACAACATCCTGCAGTAGTCGCAGGTCAAGTAAGCTTACTAGATCATCTTTCAAAAGGAAGAGTTATTTTAGGTGTTGGTGCAGGAGGCTTAGTAAGTGATTGGGAGCTCTTTGGTAATATGGATGGACGCTCAAGAGCAATTACAATGATTGAATCAATGGAGGCAATTTTAAAGTTTTGGGATGAAAGTGAAAATTATCACTACAAAGGTGAATTTCTGGATATTTCTTTAAAAAAGAATATTATTCAAGAATTGGGTATTGGAAAATTTGTTAAACCATTTCAAAAACCATATCCTGAAATCGCAATATCTCTTAAAAATCCTAATTCAATGACAGCAAAACTAGCCGGAGAAAAAGGATGGATTCCAATTTCTGGCAATTTTGTTGAGGCAAAAGATATAGCAACTCATTGGCCAACTTATCAAGAAGCGGCAAATAAGGTCGGAAGACAACCGACCTATCAAAAATGGCGTGTTGGACGAAGTGTACTCATTACTTCATCAAATTCAGAAGCTGAAGAAATATTAGGTGACCCTAAAGGAGTATTTTCTCACTATTTTCTCTATTTAAATACTGTTTCAAAACTTGCATCAGGTACTTTGAGTAAGGATATTAACCTTAAAAAGGAGTTGCCACAAGCTATGAAAAAAGCAACCGACTTGATAATTATTGGTAATAAAAAAACTGTAACTGAAAAATTAGTATCATTTATTGAAAAAGTTGGTCCGTTTGGTACACTACTACTCACAGGCCATGATATCGGAAATTCCAAAAAATTATGGGAAAACTCATTTTCTGAGATGGCTACTTCTATCCAACCTGTATTAAACAAGTACATAAGTCAAAAATATATCAATTAAATTCATTACTTTGGCATCATTTTCTGAAATGGAAATCTATATGTTTTTAGTGTAAATTCATTATTTCTGGATCTTTTATCTATAGGATCCTCTTTAACAATTTCTCCCATTTGAGGTACACCAGACCTATCAGCATTTCTTTTAGCTTGATCCAAAGCTTCTTCATTTTGTTCCGTATGAGGAAATTTAAAAAGTTTATTGATCCCATCTTTTACAGCCCACAACACTATCAATCTTTCGCCTTTATCATAAATAACCGCATGATGTTCATAAACAAATTGTTCAGGAGGCCTGTCATACATAGGACGACCTATAAATTCTTGGTTTGTGTAAAAACTTAACCAAATTGCTATGAATATAATTGGAACAGTAAAAAATCTTTGCCATATATTTTTAGTAAAAAAGGGTAAACAACATATAGCTCCTGCAAAAGACCAAATTAACATTAATTGTCCAGAACTAATTGAGAAGTCTAACATTATACACCACTCTTCTTTCTAATCACTTCTCCATCAATGATAAGCTCATTAGTGGGATCAACATGGACTATACCATTATAGTCAACTCTAAATTTAAATGCGGGAAGCTCTTGCCCTTCAGAACTGAAAAATAATTTTTTGGTATATTCTTCTTTATAAGGATTAACCTTAAGAAGTTTTACCGTTGCATGAGTAAGTGGCGCAGGAAATTTTCTAGCATTGTAAAAGTGTATAGTTACTAAATAAGATCTCGCCTCAGGCGTTCTTATCGCTACGACTTCTCTATTTTCTTTTAGGTAGACTGTTTTACCATTCTGATCAACATAAGTATCATTGACTGTTCCCAAGTCATCTCTTTCTAAATGAATTAATGCGTCATCAGGTCTTCTGAAGCTGACAATATGCCCCATGTTATCTTTCACCCAAACATCAAGATCGTAGGGTTTTTCTCCATCCCACTCAAGTTCAATAAAATATTCTGCCTTAGGTTTAATTGTCTCTTTTTTAGCAACAGGATTAATTAATAAAAAAGCTAACATAAATAAAAATACGAAGCCTATTAACATATTAAACAACAGGTCAATAAAACCAAAAGATGATCTATATCTAGGATCACTCATAATTAGAATTATTCTCTAATATTACCATTTGGATTTTAGTTAGTACGCTTCCAACTAACCCTGAAAGAGTTGTACACAATGCAGTACTCATTCCCAGGGCCATGTTTGAAATTACCTTTTGAACATTTTCAACATTACTCACATCTAAATTATCAAAAGCAGAACTTAACATTAACAAAAAACCAGCTACTGTTCCTATTAAACCTAAAGTAACCATGGTTTCCGAAGAAAACCATATGTAGTTACTTAATGTTCTATGCTCTATGTTAGACTTGAAACTTAAAAAACCAGTGGCAATTGACGCCGCTATAAAAATTACAATAATAATAAAACTAATTTTAGTTTGATCCGCATCATAAAGTTTTTCAAACCAACCATATGTAAAAATTAATATAGCAGAAAATGACACAGTAACTACTTGTATCCACCATAATAAAAAAGCTTTTGACAAATAAATTCTCCTTAAAAGGTCATGGATTATTTTATATGTTAAATTAATTTAAGCAAATTTTAATATTTAATTATTGTACA
>QBZG01000018.1 GCA_003282435.1 SAR116 cluster bacterium AG-335-B03 | reverse complement strand
AACTAAGAATGAGAATTCTACATATACTCTGATTGATAAAAGATTTTTTAACGAAGATCTCAGAAGAGTTTATGTGAAGAACCTGTCTAAAAATGACGATGTGAATGATAATGAAAATATAAATTGGTATGATTTATTAAGATATAAAAATTGTATTTTAGAAGGCTCAAAAGAAATAGAAACAAATGTTTCTCTTCCTTTAGAAACTAATTTAGATTTGTTAGGTGGAATTAGTTTTGCAAAAGGTTGCTTTATAGGTCAAGAAGTGAATGCAAGAATTAAATGGAAGGGTTTAGTTAAAAGAAAATATGTACCGATTACTTATAAAAGCAAAAAGCTATCATATTTAAAGCTAATTGAACTTAATGAGAAAAAAATATTTTTAAATAGTAAAGAGATTGGAGAGATAGTTTCCTTATTATATAATAAAGATGATGATCTTTGGTATGGAATAGCCAAAATTACATTGTCTCATTTGTATAGTTTTGAGGAGGACAATGAATTAGAGGGTAATTTTTTAAACGAGCAAATTAAAATTAATTTTCCGAAATACATGCTTCCTCTTCCCAAAAAAATCTAAACTTCTTAGATTGACAAACTAAATGTTTCAACTTAATTTTTTAAATGTTTCACGAAATTAATAAGTATAATGATACAAAATATAATATAATGCTATTGTACGTAATAGTCTTATTCTTATAAAATGTTTAAATAAGGTTGATCGGAGTTTAAAAAATGTCCTCATTACTTATGCCAAAAGCGACAGCAGTATGGTTAATTGATAATACAACATTAACCTTTGAACAAATCTCTGAGTTTTGTAATCTGCATGTACTTGAAGTGCAAGCTATTGCAGACGGTGATGTTGGTCAGGGTATTTTAGGCTTTGACCCCATACTTAATGGCCAACTTACCCAAGAAGAAATTGACAATTGCTGTAATGATGCGACATTATCTCTTAAAAAATCTGCTTCTTCATTACCAGAGAATAAAAATAAGAATAAAGGGCCTAAGTATATACCTTTAGCGAGAAGAGGGGATAAACCTGATGCCATTGCTTGGATTGTTAAAAATCATCCTGAAGTGAAAAATAATCAAATATCAAAATTAATCGGCACAACAAAAGATACTATTGAAAAAATTCGTACTAGAAGTCACTGGAATATTTCGAATATTACAGCAAAACACCCTGTTTTATTAAGTTTGTGCACTCAAGACGATCTTGAGAATGCTATTATTAAAGCTGGTGGATCAATAGAGACTGATAGTGATGAAAATTAATTTACTTAAAAACTAGATATAATTTGTAAATAAATTTATATATTAATATTAACCTATTAAGAGTCTTAATATGGAACAAATCAATGGAAAACCTATTGCTGCTCTTATAATGGGCAGTCAAAGTGACTGGGAAACTATGAAGTTCTCAGAACAGACATTGAACAAGTTAAAAATTCCATTTATTGCCAAAATTATATCTGCCCATAGAACTCCTGATAGAATGCATGATTTTGCAAAACAAGCTGAAAACACTTCTATCCAAGTTATAATTGCTGGTGCTGGTGGTGCTGCTCATTTACCCGGAATGATTGCTTCTCATTCAAATTTGCCTGTGATAGGTGTTCCTATTCAAAGCTCAGCTTTAAACGGAATGGATAGTCTTCTTTCTATAGTACAAATGCCGGCTGGTGTTCCCGTAGCAACTATGTCTATAGGGAAGGCTGGTGCTATTAACGCTGCTATTTATGCTGCTAAAATTTTAAGCTTGTCCAATGATAATATTGGCATTATTTTAAAAGAATGGCTTTCTAATCAAACTAATAAAGTACCAGAAAATCCTAAAAAAAATGAATAGTAACACTGATCTTCCAATATTACCTGTGGATGAAAATATAATTGGTATTCTTGGGGGGGGGGCAATTAGGTAAAATGATCGGCTTATCTGCAAAAAGAGCAGGATACAAAACTCATTTATATTGTCCCAAAGGCGATAATCCCGCTGAATCAGCTGTTAGTAAAGTCACCTACGGCGAGTGGAACGACTTTGACAAGCTAGTAGAATTTTCAAATAAAGTCGTATGTGCAACTTCAGAATTTGAAAACATTCCCTCTAAATCCCTTGAATTATTAGCTAGTAAAACCAAAGTAATCCCCAACAGTATTGTATTCAGATGTGCGCAAATCCGGTCAAAAGAAAAGGAAATGGCTGTTAAATCTGGTTTTAAAACACCTAAATGGTATTTGATTAAGAACTCTGACGATTTAATAACAGCCGCTAAATCTCTAGACAACAATGGTGTATTAAAAACTAACTCCCTAGGTTATGACGGTAAAGGACAAGTAAGGATTAGCAAAAATTCAGATTTGTTTGAATTGTGGGAAAGCCTAGGATCTGTTGAGTGTGTTTTAGAAGAAGAACTAGAATTCAAAAGAGAAATTTCCATAATGTACTTTAAAAGCTTTGACAATAGTGATGGTTTTTTTCCAATATCAGAAAATTCCCACAAACAAGGTATTTTAAATAAAACTATTGCTCCGGCAATTATAGATAATGTCACTGAAAAAGATTTAAGATCAAAAACAAAAGAATTATCACACAATCTAAACTTTTATGGCGTTATGGCTATTGAACTCTTTGAACTTTTAGACGGCAGTATCCTGTTCAATGAAATAGCACCAAGACCTCATAACTCATTTCACTGGACCATGGAAGGATGTGATAATAGTCAATTTGATATTTTAATTAGAACGATATGTGGTTTACCTGTAAAGGACGTTGAATGTAGTGGAAAATGGGAAATGACAAATTTAATCGGAGAAGAAGTTAAAAACATTGGCAATATAATCAATAACCAGGATTATATATTACATTTATATAATAAAAAACAAATAAGGCCAGGTAGAAAAATGGGACATTATAATAAAAGAATTATGTAATATTCTTTGTAACATAATCAAACGGGACATCCTGATAAACTTCATTTATAAAGTTAGTAAATAACAAGAATGCATAAGGTCGCCACCTGTTTATTGGGTCCTTAGTTATATCATCATTAGGAAAATAGTTCGCTGGGATTTCTGTCTGTATATTCTCATGTTTATCCCTAAAAAACTCTTCTTTAAGCGTAACAGCATCATATTCTAGATGGTTTAGGATAAATAAATCCTTTGTTTTGGGACATCTGACCATGCCTATTCCTGAATTTTGAGAAAAAGCTAAAATTTCTAGCCCAGAACTAACAATTTCATGTTCTCTATTTTCAGTATAACGCGATACTGGCATTGGAAATCTATTTATAAAACCTTGCAGAAGCCTATATTGATTTTCTTGATTTAAATTATGATCAAATACTCCAAATAATTTTTCTTTCATTGAGTGTTTATCAATATTATGAAGTATTTTTAATAAAGCTTGAGCGCCCCAACAAATTCCAATTTTTCTGAAAACATTAGTTGATGACCATAAAATAATTTCTTTTAATTCTTGCCAATACTTTACTTTCTCGAATGGAACAGTCTCGACTGGTGCACCAGTGATTATTAATACATCATAAAAATCATGTTTGATATCATCCAAAGTCTTATAAAATTCAATTAAATGCTCTCTTTTTGTGTTTTTAGGGACATAAGATTCTGTAGTCATTAAAGTGAGTTCTATTTGTAATGGAGATGCCCCAAGAAGTCGTGCAAATTGAACTTCGGTTTGAAGTTTTTTTGGCATCAAGTTTAATAATAAAAATTTTAAAGGTCTGATATCTTGCTTTTCAGCACTACTACTATTAATTACATCAACAACTTCATTTAGAAGTAATTCTCTTGCAGGTAAATTATCGTGTATTTTAATTGGCATTATATTTTAATTGAAAATTATATTATTTAGCTAAAACTAGAATTTTTTATTTGGTTTAATTTCTTTAAAATATCAAAAGCAGATTTTATTTTCAGAGTACTTTTTGTTTTATTGACATTATCTGAAACTTTTTTAATGAAAGAAAAAGGTTTTTTTAAATTAGGTATTTTACTTATATCATTTAACCTTCTGTCTAAAAAAAACGAAGTCTCTTCTTGATCACTAGATGTGTCATTTAACCAAAAAAGTAGAGTAGATGAATATACAGCTGCTAATGAAAACCTTTTAGTATAAAAAGAAAAGTCAGTAGACTTATCTCCAATCGTTCTCCAAATACTGTTGCAAGTTCTGTAAAGTATATTTATCGATTTTTTTGAATTTTTAGGAAGTGCTGTTAGTGGTAGTGATGATCTAACAGCCTCTTTATATTTTTGGCAAAGTGAAAGTCTCATCAAAATAATTTTTTTTACTTTTTCTGGGATCCTTTCAGGTTTAGGATCTATCAATTGGTAGTTGTTTTTTACTTCCATATCTATCATTTCTGAAAAAACATCTATGAAATCTATAGAACCATTTTTGAATAACTCTCTATAAATATCCATACGAACATCAATGTTTTTCTCTTGTTCAAAGTCTATATCAATCGCTCCTTGTTCTAGGGCTTTAAAACTCCATCCATCAAAGGGAACATGTGGAAGCATTGCTTTGATTAAGTCAATTTTCACTTGAATATAATCTGTTTGTTTTTTCATCATGCACATTACTACCTAAATTAAGAGATACATATTTACTTATCGCATATATCGAACCAATTGAATATAAATATAATGATTAATAATATTTAAAATACTTGCCATAACCTTATATAATATGTTATTTCGCTATTTTTATTTATAATAATCGAAAGTTTATAATATGTATGTTTCTGTCCGTGACAATAATGTTGACCAAGCTCTTAGGGTATTAAAAAAGAAAATGCAAAGAGAAGGTATGTTCAGAGAAATGAAAAACAGAAGAGCTTATGAAAAACCTTCTGAAAAAAGAGCGCGAGAAATGGCCGAAAGTACTAGAAGGGTTAGGAAACTTATGAGGAAGAGATTAGAGAGAGAAGGTTACTAGGCTAAAAGTAATACTATAACCTTACGAAACCGCATAAATATTAACTGCGGTTTTTTTTTGTAAAACTTTATAAATATTTTGTTATTTGATATTAAGATATTATTCAACACATTATAATAAGGACATTATATATGATCATTGGAAGTCCAAAAGAAATTTTTAAAGGTGAAAACAGAGTTGCCATGACACCTGAAAGTGCAAAGCAACTTCAAAAATTAGGTTATCAATGTATTTTAGAATCTAACGCTGGCATTAATGCTAATTTTTCAGATAAAGATTATAAAGAAGCCGGGGTCAAGATCGTTAAAAGTGCTGGCCAACTTTGGAAAGAGTCAGACATTATATTAAAAGTAAGAGGTCCTGAAAAGACAGAACTTACAAAAGTCAAATTAAATCAACATATTATAAGTTTTATTTGGCCCGGACAAAACAAACCTTTACTTGAACATTTAAAAAAGAAAAAGGTAACAGTCCAAGCAATGGATATGATTCCCCGAATAAGTAGAGCTCAAAAAATGGATGCCTTATCTTCAATGGCTAATATTGCAGGATACAGAGCTATTATTGAAGCTGGAAACCAATTTGGAAGATTTTTCACTGGACAAATTACTGCTGCTGGAAAGGTTCCTCCTGCTAAAATACTTGTAATAGGTGCTGGAGTTGCAGGACTTGCAGCAATTGGTACCGCTCAGTCCATGGGTGCTATCGTTAGAGCATTTGATGTAAGACCAGAAGTCGCGGAACAAATCGAATCAATGGGAGCAGAATTCCTAATGCTTGATTTTAAATCCGACGGTACTGGCGATGGTGGTTATGCGAAGCCAGCCTCCAAAGAATTTATTAAAAAAGAAATGGAGTTATTTAGAGAACAGGCTCCTGAGATTGACATAGTAATCACTACAGCTCTAATTCCTGGAATGCCTGCACCAAAACTTTGGCCTAAGGAAATGGTAGACTTGATGAAACCAGGTTCGGTTGTAGTTGATCTAGCTGCTGAACAAGGTGGAAACTGTGATGTAACCAAACCTGACAAAATGGTGGAGACAAAAAATAAAGTGAGAGTGATAGGATATACAGATTTACCAAGTAGGATGGCTACGCAATCATCTAATTTATATTCAACAAATATTAGGCATATGATAGATGATTTAACTCCTGAAAAGAATGGTATTCCAATTACTAACATGGAAGATGATGTAATTAGAGGAGCAACTGTACTTCATAATGGAAAGATAACTTTCCCTCCCCCAAAGCCAAAAATAATTGCTATTGCAAAACATACTAACAAGGAAATAAAACAAAAAACTGTTGAAGAAATTACTAAAGATAAAATAGATGCTGAAAAAAAAGCTGGTAAATTACAAGTCATGCTTTTAGTTATCGGAGCTCTAATAACTTGGTTTATAGGCATTTACGCACCTGCTGATTTTATGCAACATTTTATAGTTTTTATATTATCATGTTTTGTAGGTTATCAAGTCATTTGGAATGTTTCACATTCTCTTCATACACCTCTTATGGCAGTAACGAATGCTATTTCAAGTATTATTATAATTGGTGCTTTATTGCAGATGAAAACTGATAATGATATTGTTAGTATCTTAGCATTAATCTCTATTTTTATCGCGACAATAAATATTGTTGGAGGATTTATGGTTACTAAACGGATGTTAGCTATGTTTCAAAGAAGCTAAGTAAAGGATTTAGAAATGACTATTGGAATACTAACTGCTTCATATATTACTTCAAGTGTGCTTTTTATTCTTGCTTTAGGAGGCTTAAGCAATCAAGAAAAAGCAAAAAGGGCCGTATGGTATGGCATAGTAGGAATGGTAATTGCTGTGGTGGCAACTATTTTTGGTAAACAAGTTTTTTTAACAAAATGGCTTGATTGGTTAATTAGCGCAATAGTTATTGGCTCATTTATAGGAGCCATCGTCGCTAAAAAAGTTCAAATGACAGGTATGCCTCAACTAGTTGCTGCTCTTCATTCTTTTGTAGGATTGGCAGCTGTCTTTATTGGAATAAATTCAGCCATGTTGCCACATATAGAAATGTCCTCATCTCAGCTAATGATTCATAATGTTGAGGTTTTTATTGGTGTGTTTATTGGTGCAATTACGTTTACAGGATCTATTGTAGCTTTCGGAAAACTATCAGAAATTATTACAGGTAAGGCGCTAATCTTACCTGGGAGACATGCTTTAAATATAGCCATGTTGTTTGGATGTTTATTTCTCGGTTATATGTTTCTAAATCATGAAGGTAACTGGACATTAATTGTAATGACAATTATTGCATTTGTTATAGGAGCGCATCTTGTACTCGCTATTGGTGGCGCAGACATGCCAGTCGTAGTCTCAATGCTCAACTCATATTCTGGTTGGGCAGCAGCTGCCACTGGTTTTATGTTAGGAAATGACCTTTTAATTGTTACTGGAGCTCTTGTTGGGTCTTCAGGCGCTATACTTTCATATATAATGTGCAAAGCAATGAATAGAAACTTTCTGTCTGTTATTCTTGGTGGGTGGGGTGATACAAGTGGGCCTGCTATGGATATAGAAGGCGAAATGAAACCTATAGATATAGAATCTGTTGCATCTGCGTTAAATGAAGCAAATAAAATAATAATTGTCCCGGGTTATGGGATGGCCGTAGCACAAGCACAAAGCGCTGTTTCTGAATTAACATCAAGATTAAGAGCAAAAAAGAAAGAAGTTCGATTTGGAATTCATCCAGTTGCAGGTCGTCTTCCAGGACACATGAACGTTCTTCTTGCTGAGGCTAAAGTACCATATGACATTGTATTAGAAATGGATGAAATTAATTCTGATTTTCCTGAAACTGACGTAGTCATGATACTTGGAGCTAATGATATTGTAAATCCAGCTGCCCAAGACGACCCAAATAGTCCAATAGCAGGAATGCCCGTTTTAGAAGTTTGGAAAGCTAAACAAGTTTTTATATCAAAAAGAGGACAAGGAAAAGGATATTCTGGCATAGAAAATCCTCTGTTTTTTAAAGAAAATTCTAGAATGGTTTATGGTGATGCAAAAAAATCTTTAGACACAATATTGCAAAATATTAGTTGATAGTTATTTACTATTTAAACCTGATTTTTTTATGGCCTGCTGTTGTCTTTTGGTTAATGTCGCTTCATTAAAATTGCCGACTAAATCGTTGAAAATTCTATACCAATTAACTTCTGCTTTTAAATGCATAAAAACTGAGCCTAATCCAACCGCAGCTCTATCCATTAAAACAAACTCTCTGGGAGGCTTTACACCTCCAATCTTTTTTAATTCTTCATGGACTTTTTCTGCAGTTTCTCGTCCATATTGACCTGATTCACTTGGATTAATTAATCTCACTTTATCTTCTAATAAAGGTTGATAGATGAAATTAGCCCATATATTTAATACACTTATTAGTTCTTTTGAGGGATTTTCAAAACCCCATCTCTTATAAGCGTTAACTGCTTGTTCTTCATCTCCATCACTAAGAGCTTTATATAACTCGATTACACCTGTAACAAAATCTGGTCGAAATATTCTTATGCATCCAAAATCCATTAGATTAACTCCACCATCAGGTCGGATTGTGTAATTTCCTAAATGCGGGTCACCGTGAATAACACCAAATTTGTAAAAGGGTATGTACCAAGCTTTAAACATATTCATAGCAACTTGATTTCTCATATTTATTCCAGAATTATTAGCAATAAAGTCCATAATTTTTACACCATGAACCTTCGTCATAGTCAGAAGCCTATTAGTAGATAAGTCTTCAACAGGATCTGGCAAAGTGATTTCACTATGGTTTGATAACATATACCTGTATAATTTTAAATTTTTAATTTCGTGTGAATAATCGAGTTCTTCTTTTAATCGATCAGATAATTCTTCGTGTATAGCTTCAGTTGATATAGCTGAGTCATACTTTTCATATAATGAAAAAATTAGTTTCAACTGTTTTAAATCAGCTTGGACTGCTGAACCCATATCAGGGTATTGTAATTTACAGGCTAGGTCCTTTCCATCAATACTTTCAGCAAAATGAACTTGACCAAGTGAAGCAGCAGCAGAGGCTTGTTTATCAAAATCTTTAAAGTTAGTTAACCAATTCTCACCTAGTTCGGCTTTCATTCTTCTTTTGACAAAAAGCCAACCCATTGATGGTGCATCTGCTTGGAGATGCGATAGTTCATTGACATATTCTTTAGGAAGTGCATCAGGGATAGTAGCTAAAATCTGAGCAACTTTCATTAAAGGTCCCTTTAATCCACCAAGGGCCGCTCTTAAGTCATAAGCATGTTGCTCCCTGTCTATTTTTATTCCCAAATATTTTTCACCAGCTAGCCTAGCTGCAAGTCCTCCCATTGCAGAGGTAACTTTTGCATAACGTCTAAGTCTTCCTCCAGTCATTGAGGAACTTAGTACATCACGAAAATTATTTTTTTTTGTCATTATTATTAAAACTCTATCGGAAATTGTTATTTAGTTTCTAACGCCTCCAGCTCATCCATTAAACTGGTAATCATTAAAATGCCTTTATCCCAAAAACTATCTTCGTAAGCGCTTAAATTAAATGGTCTTAGTAAATCATTGTGACTTTTTGTTCCGCCGGAAGATAGCATTTCAATATACTTTTTTGAAAATTCATCTTTATTACTTTTTTGATAAACATACCAAAGAGCATTAACTAAACTATCTCCAAATGCGTATGCGTATACGTAAAATGGAGTGTGTACAAAATGCGGGATATAACCCCATAATACTCTATAATCATTATTAAGGTTAATATATGGTCCAACGGCATGTTTCTGAGTTTCCATCCAAATATCACTTATTTCATCTGGCGTTAATTCAGATTTTATTCTTGCTTCATGGAATTTAACTTCAAATTGATGAAAACCAATTTGTCTAGCAACAGTATTTAACATATCTTCAATTTTACCTGCTAATAATTGTTTTTTTTGCTCTACTGAGCTTTCATCCAATAATTTTCTAAATACTAACATTTCTCCAAAAACTGATGCCGTTTCTGCAAGTGTTAAAGGTGTTTCGGCCATTAACAAACCATTTTTAGCTGCTAAGATTTGATGTACTCCGTGTCCTAATTCATGGGCCAAAGTCATGACATCTCTTATTTTACCTTGATAGTTAACTAAAATGTAAGGGTGTAAGGAAGGTACTGATGGATGTGCAAAAGCACCCGATGCTTTACCCTGCCTCACACTTGCATCTATCCAATTATTTTTGAAAAATAATTCTGCTAAATTAGAAATTTTTGGATGAAAAGAAGAAAAAGAATCTAAAATAATACTCTTAGCATCTAACCATTTAATGGTTTTGTCTAATGTTTGAGGTAATGGGGCATTCCTATCCCACCAATCCAACTTACTTTTACCAAACTGTTTAGCCTTCCATTTATAATATCTATGCGTTAGCTTTGGCATTGCTTTATCGACAGTATTTACAAGCGCATCAACCACTTCATCTTCAACATCATTATCCAAATTGCGGG
Organism: SAR116 cluster bacterium AG-335-B03; assembly: GCA_003282435.1. Lineage (GTDB taxonomy): Bacteria > Pseudomonadota > Alphaproteobacteria > Puniceispirillales > Marisalimonadaceae > Marisalimonas. Next base: position 17,556 of record QBZG01000018.1, on the reverse strand, counting down.
AAGACATTATCCTATGAAATCCTCTTTTGTTATCCTCAATATATCTATCTCGGGAAATTACATTCAGTATCATTGAGAATATACGCTTATTTTTATCTAAAATGTCTGAAAGAGATTTGCCTGCAATTTTTCTATTTTCTGGATCTTTATCCGATAAAAGATTTAAAATTTCGGCTTCACTTAGCAAATCTTTCCTAAAAGGAAAGCGGAGAGATGCTGAAGTTTCATCAAAAAGTCTAACCCATGCAGATCTTCCAGTAGCAGATTTTTCAATTAAAATTTCTTCTACTAATGGGTGTAAGAGATATGGATGTCTTTTCCTCAATATTTTTAGAAATGGTTGCCATGTTTGCGCACTTTTATTTTTCATCCATTTGTCAATTGTCTTTTCATCTATTTTTGACAATTCTAATGTGAAAAAAATTAAAGAAGAGAGTATCTCAGTTATTTGGTCTGAAATTGAAGAATTATATCTCGTAATTTCAGGATCTTCCATATTTGTGGCAAATATTAAACTGCTGTGCGTTCCTATTTTGTAAATAGCTTCGTTTATTGCTTGATACTTTTCTATACAATTTACAAAATCAGATGCACCTAGTTTATTTAGTTTCCCTTTCCAATTAGTTAAGAAATCATCAGATAAAGCTCTAATTTCTTTTATATCTTTTGCAATTTTTGGGTCCTTGATATCCTTATATATTTCTGAAAGGTCCCAATTTGGCAACTGATTATTCATTTCATTTATTTTAATTTCATTCATTTTTAAATTTAAAACCTCATTCTTATCTATGTTAAAAACTCTTTAATATTTTTAATGATTTCCTCAGGGTTTTCTTCGGCTAAATAGTGCCCTGCGTCAATTCCATACCCTTTTACTTCTTTAGAGCAATACTCTTTCCATATCGATAAAGGTTCATACCATTGCTCAATTTTACCTTTTTTTCCCCATAAAACTAATATAGGTACACGTATTTTGATTTTATTTTCTCTACTTATTTTATCATCTATTAAATCAATTGAGGCAGCAGCTCTGTAATCTTCACATATTGCTTTAATTGTATCTGGATTTTTTACACATTCGATATAATCATTCAAAGCTTTTTGTGAAAAAAAATCTTTTTTATTCTTTTCTCTTGATGTGTGAGCAAAAAACCATTCTTCAGGTGATTTATTTATTAAAGATTCAGGGATGGGATTTCTCTGAGCCAACCAAAACCAATGATAATAACCCATTGCAAAATCCATGTTTGTTCTTTCAAAATGCTCAATGGTAGGAATAATATCTAGTAATATCATTTTTAAAACTTTATTTGGAAAATCTAAAGCTAAGCGATGAGCTATTCTGGCCCCTCTGTCATGTGCAATAATGTAAAAAGTATTACAACCTAATAATTTCATAAATTCTATTAAGTCATTAGCCATACTGACTTTTGAATACTCTTTATGGTTTTCTGATATATTAGGTTTAAATGATTTACCATAACCAGGAATATCCGGACAAATTACAGTGTAATTATTCACTAATAATGGGGCGACTTTATGCCACATTGCGTGTGTTTGTGGATTACCATGTAACATTAATAATGGTGGGCCATTTCCAGATTTTCTATACCGTATTTTCCCTCTTTTAATATTCAAGAAAGATAATTTAAAATCTAAAAAAAAATCCATTAAACAACTTTATTGGTTTTAATTTGGTTTACGATTAGTTATAATTATATGACAATTTATTTTATTTTTTAAATAGATTAATTAAAATACTTTTGTTAAGAATTATATCTTTATGAGAATAAACTATACTACAATCATATTAGGATAAATAATGAAAGTTTATATAGTTGATATTGACGGTACGATCTGCACTCAAAATCATTTTAAAGACGGTAGCAGAGATTATGAACAAGCTACACCAATTCATAAACGTATAAAGATAATTAATAAACTTTTTGAACAAGGTAATGAGATACATTATTGGACTGCAAGAGGTTCTTTAAGTGGAATTGATCATCTAGAATTAACCAAAAGTCAATTAAAACAATGGGGCTGTAGTTACACATCACTTAGAGTTGGAGATAAACCACACTATGATTTATGGATTGATGACAAAGCAATTAATAGTGAAAAGTATTTTGAAGATATTAATTGACAGATGTTTTGTAAGAAAATAAATTTGATTTTTGTTGTAAAAGATATTTTGTACTTAACAATATTCAGCATCTTTTTAATGTCTATACCAAGTTATGCCAAGAATAATTTGAATAGTGATATTATATCTGAAACTCAATATAAATTGGTTTCTAAAAAACACTTTATAAATGATTTTGTGCCCATTAATGAAAATGGTACTGTAAATGTAGTAGTAGAAATTCCTTCTGGAACTCTAGAAAAATGGGAAATATCAAATATTTCTGGAGATATTCTTTGGGAATTTTAAAATGGAAAACCTCGCAAAGTTTGATATCTTGGGTATCCTTTCAGCTATGGAGCAATACCTAGAACACTTCTTTCTATTAATGATGGAGGAGATGGTGATCCATTAGATGCTATTCTTATTGGCCCCCCATTTAAAATAGGGGAAATCAAAAGTGGAAAAGTCGTCGGACTTTTAAAATTAATAGATGATGGAGAAAAAGACGATAAAATTTTAATCGTTCATCCTAGTTCCCCACTATACAAAGTTAAAGATATAAATAACCTAATATCTAATTTTCCTCGAGTATTAACGATTATTGAAATTTGGTTTGAAAACTATAAAGGTATGGGTGTTATTAAGACTAACGGGTATGATAATAAAAAAAATGCAATGTTTGTTTTAAGTTCTGCAATACGATTATTCCAAAATCATCAACTAAAAAAATAGTTTTCTAAATTACCAATTATTAATTAAAAACTCTATAATCATAAAAATATTTTAGATTGATTATCTCTGACAATTTTAAGAAAATTTAAATCATTTTGTGAGGAATTTAGAAAGTTTAATTTACCCCCATTTTTATAAATGTTTTAGATTTTACTACTGTTGACCCAGAAAAAATGCTTCGAAAACGTTTTTAAAATTTCTATTTAAATTATCAAAATCTGGAAATTAAAAATTTGGATAAATTAGTATAAAAAAAAATGAAATAACAATAAAAATTATAAAAATTGAACAATAGTGTTTTTTTGAAACTTTTCAAAAAAATTATTCATTTTTGTTATCTTTACTAATTTATATTTCATCTTTGATTTCAAATTAATCAAAATTGCTGAACATAAGATATATATGAAAAAATTAAAAAATTGTCTTGATTTTGATTTTTTCTATCAAACTTAACCCACTTATTTATTTGATACCAGACTAAGTTTTTTTTATAAACTTTTTTTTTGAGATTAAGAAAATTAATTTTGATTGATTTTAATGTTTGTATATTTGGTAATAATTTATTTTCTATTCTTTCTTAACTAAAACCGACATCAGAAAATAATTTGTTTACAACATTATTTTGTTCATTTTTTTAAAAATGATCTACAATATCTCTTATTAGTGGCCCAGTCGGTACTTCGTAAAAAGTAGGATTAATTTTTATTTGAATACTGAATAACTCCTTATCACTAAAACACCATTCAGTTACATTTTTGATATAGGAGTGTTTTTATTAGTGTTAAATAAAATTTTTAATTTTTTAGATAATCATCAAATTTGTTATCAATATTTGTTAAAAAAAAATTTAACCCCTCCACCTATATAGAGTCGATATTCAAAACCTTAAAGGGTACATAAAACTTGTTGGATATCACTGATACCAGAGAGTTAAGTAACAGTCTTTAGAACTCATATTTGAGAGTGTGTAGGGGTTTTAAGTGTGGTGAACTCGGCAGGACTCGAACCTGCTACCCCCAAATTAGGAATTTGGTGCTCTATCCAGATGAGCTACGAGTCCAAATACCACAAACATCATTATATTTATTTTTAAGAAACTATCAATTATTAGGGGTTTATTATCAAAATACCCTCAAAAACTCCACCTTTACTATTCACAAATCATTCACATAAACTTTATTCACATATTTGTGTCTTACAAACTACTAATTTTATTGAGTTATTTTACCGAAGCAGATTAACCGTTTTGTTAGGAAGAAAGTGATTCATCCTCTTGCCTATAAAAATATCTATATAAATCAATTACTTATTATTTACAAAATCACTTTTTAAGTGTAAAGCAATCTTCCCATATTGTTCCCGTATGTTTTTGGACGAAAACACCAAAACTTAACCGATTGATTTTATAGAATAATGGTGACCTCGACAGGACTCGAACCTGTTACCTCAAGATCAGGAATCTTGCGCTCTAACCAAATGATCTACTAAGCCTCATTCTCTACTTTATATCATATAAATGCTTATTATCAACAGTTAGATTATTCAAAATAATTGTGGTGACTTAATATCAAAAATTTATAATATAAATACAAAACTATTTAGGAATTAAACATGAGTATTGATTTGGAACTTAAGGATAAAGTAGCTATTGTAACTGGCGCAGGTGGAGGTATCGGTCGAGAGATAGCATTAGCACTAGCAGCAGAAGGAGCATCTATAATTGTAAATGATATAGGAGTTTCATTGACTGGTGAGGGTGGTTCAAATTCTCCCGCTGAAGAGACTACTGGGTTAATTACACAAAAGGGAGGTAAAGCAGTTATTAGTAACGAGAGTGTTTCTACTTGGGAAAGTGCTCAATTGATCATAAAAAAGGCAATAGATACATTTGGCAAAATTGATATTATTATTAACAATGCGGGTATTTTAAGAGATACAATTTTTCATAAAATGGAACCATCTGACTGGGAAAGTGTTATTAACGTACATTTAAATGGTGGTTTTTATGTTAGCCGAGCGGCTGCTCCTTATTTCCGTAAGCAAAATTCAGGCTCATATGTTCATATGACTAGTACATCTGGTTTAATTGGTAATTTTGGCCAAGCTAATTATTCAGCTGCTAAACTAGGTATTGCTGGGTTATCAAAATCTATTGCATTAGATATGAGTAGATACAATGTCAGATCGAATTGTATTGCTCCATTTGCTTGGAGCAGAATGACAAACTCAATTCCTTCAACTACAGAGTCTGAAAAAGAAAGAGTCGAAAGACTTAAAAAAATGACTCCTGAAAAGAATGCTCCTTTAGCTGTTTTCTTAGCATCTGCTGCTGCAAAAGAAGTTACTGGACAAATTTTCAGTGCAAGATTAAATGAACTTTTTATATATAACCAAAACAGACCTATAAAAAGTGTCCACTCTGATACAGGCTGGACCCCTCATGAAATAGCTGAGAGGGCTTATCCGTCACTTAGAAGTTCAATGACACCTAATGATAGGAGTGGTGATGTCTTTAGTTGGGACCCAATTTAAATGACCTAAAAAGATCAATAATCTCTTCCATTGTGTCTAAAGTATAATCTGCACCTAGAGAATTTATATCAACGTGTGTATAACCTCCATTAACGGCAATAGACTTAATATTTGCAGATTTAGCAGCATCTATATCATTAGAAGTATCTCCTACCATAAAAAAAGAGCCCTTAATTGAATTAAATTGATTAATTGTTAACTGAATCATGTCAGGTTTTGGCTTCAGTGGTATATTATCTTGTGCTCCAATAATAACGTCAAAAAATTTGTCTAAACTCATCTGTTTAATTAGTTTTTCAGTAACAAATTGTCTTTTATTAGTACATATTCCCATCGGAATTTTTTGGTCATAAAAGTAATTAAGAGCGTTCATTACGCCAGGCATTAGAGTACTATATTTATAAGGCTCAATCGAATAATTCTTTCTATAATTCTTAAAGAAAGTTTCATACAACTCTTTATTGCCTCCACAATAATCTACTACTTTTTTTGATAAAGACAACATACCTTCTCCTACAAAAGTTTGTAGCTTTTGTTCTGATATATTTGCTAATTTATATTGGTTTAAAGTTTTATTTATTGCATTATGCATATCCGGAACTGAATGAACTAAAGTCCCATCTAAATCAAAAATTATATTATAATTAAGATACCCCATAATTTATGGTATATTCCGAAGTGAAGCAATATTCTTTCGATAACTTATAAGATCAGACCCTGAAAAAATAGAGGATCCAGCAACTAATACATTAGCGCCTGCTTTTATAACTTGAGGTGCAATTTCATTATTTATGCCTCCATCAACTTGAATATTTATAGGTTTACATGAAACTAGGTCTCTAACAGCTATAATTTTATCTATTGAAGAATTTATAAATGATTGCCCACCAAATCCAGGGTTAACACTCATAATAAGTATTAAATCAAGTTTTTCTAACAAGAATTCCAATCCAGAAAGAGATGTCCCTGGATTTATAGAAACCCCAGCCTTACAGCCTAAATTTCTTATTCTAGTCAGAGTTCTATCAAGATGTGGAGTAACTTCCTTATGGACAGTAATCATGTTAACTCCAGCGGCTACATATTCTTCTAATAAATCATCAGGGTTAGTAACCATGAGATGTGCATCAAAAGGTTTTTCAGAATATGGTCTTATCGATTTGATAATTGGAGGACCAAAAGTAAGGTTTGGTACAAAATGGCCATCCATCACATCCAAGTGTATCCAATCAGCACCAGCTTCATCAACCAGTTTAACATCATTTGCTAATGAACCAAAATCAGCAGATAATATTGAAGGCGCAATAATAACTTCTTTCATTTAATTTATTTCCTTCAAAAATAGAATAGTAACAACAAACTAAACTGTTTTGCTCATAGCCACAGCAGTATCTGCCATTCTGTTAGAAAAACCCCATTCATTATCGTACCAGCTTAAAACTCTTACAAATGATCCATCCATCACCTTTGTTTGGTCCATATGAAAAACGGATGATCTTAAATCATGGTTAAAATCACTTGATACAAGAGGTTCATCAGTATATCCAAGAATATTTGTAAGTTCGCTATTAGTAGCTTTTCTAATAAGATTATTAATCTCATCTACAGAAGTGGATTTTACAGAATTAAATTTAAAGTCCACAACTGATACATTTTGAGTTGGTACTCTCATTGAAACACCATCTAACTTTCCATTTAATTCTGGTAAAACTAAACCTACTGCTTTTGCAGCTCCAGTTGATGTTGGTATCATATTTCCTGCAGCGGCTCTTGCTCTATACATATCTGAATGCATAGTATCTAGTGTTGGCTGATCACCAGTGTAAGAATGAATTGTAGTCATAAACCCTTGAGAAATTCCTACCCCCTGATTAATAACCATTGCAACTGGAGCTAGACAGTTCGTTGTACAAGAAGCATTAGACACTACTAAGTGATCTTTAGTTAACTTGTTATGATTTACACCATAGACAACAGTCAAATCAGCTCCCGTTGCTGGAGCTGAAATTAAGACTTTTTTTGCGCCAGCTTCTAGATGCATTGAAGCCTTTTCACGGCTGGCAAAAATTCCAGTACACTCCATAGCAATATCAACATCAAGTTGTTTCCATGGAAGGTCTTTTGGATCTCTAATAGATGTCACTTTTATTGGTCCTTTACCTACATCAATATTATCACCACTAACTTTGACATCAGCTGGGAACCTTCCATGAACTGTATCATATCTTAACAAATGAGCATTAGTTTCAACAGGACCCAAATCGTTAATTCCAACGACTTTAATATCGTCCCTACCCGATTCTATTATAGCTCTTAAAATATTCCTTCCAATTCTACCAAAACCATTAATAGAGACTCTAACTGACATTTTATTTCCCCTCACAAAATATAATTATTTATTATTACTCAATACCGATATTGCTGGCAACTCTATACCTTCTAACCACTCAAGAAAAGCGCCACCAGCCGATGAAATATATGTAAATGTGTCACTGACACCTGCTTTATTTAAAGCTGAGGATGTATCGCCCCCTCCTGCTACTGTAATTAGATTGTTACTGGCAGTTAAATTTGATGCCCGTTTTGCCAATGAAAAAGTACCTTCACCAAAAGGTTCTAATTCAAAAGCACCGAGTGGACCATTCCACAATAAGGTTTTAATATTTTCAAAAATAAAACTTATTTTTTTTATTGTCTTTGGGCCAACATCAAGCGCCATCATATCTAAAGGTATTATATTCGATGATACGATTTTAGTGTTTACATTTCTTTCAAAAGATTTTGAAACTACTACATCAATAGGCAGTATTATTTCACAATTTATTTTTTTACTCTCTTTCAAAATTGACTTTGCAATATTTACAGAATCTTTTTCAAAAAGACTTTTTCCAACATCCAAGCCCTCAGCTACAAGAAAAGTATTTGCCATTGCTCCACCAATTATTAAATAATCCATCTTCGTTATTAAGTATTCAATAATATTTATTTTTGTAGAAATTTTTGCACCCCCAACCAAGGCAGCTACTGGTTTTATTGGAGAACTTAGGACAGATGTTAAGGCTTTTATTTCTTCATCCATCAATTTGCCTGAATATGAGGGGAGAAAATTTGTAATGGCATGCAAACTTGAATGCGCTCTATGAGAACAAGAAAAAGCATCATTTACAAATAAATCACAACCTTCAGATAATTTTTTTGCAAAGCTAAGACTGTTATTTATTTCTTCTTTATGAAAACGAACATTCTCAAGTAAAAGAATTTCTCCTGCTTTTAAACTCGTTTTTATTTTTAGGGCTTCTTGACCTAAACAAGAGTTGCTAAAGCGAACATTTGTTTTTAAAATATTCGATAAAATCTCTACTAGAGGTTTTAAAGTGTAGTTTTTATTATATTTTCCATTTGGTCTTCCTAGATGACTGCATATAACTATTTTTGCACCAGACGATTTCAAAAAGTTGATGGTTGGTATCACTCTTTCAACACGTGACTGGTCTGAAATATTTCCATTGGACATAGGTATATTTAAATCAGCTCGAACCAATACTGTCTTATCAAGGACGTTTTCGTTCATTATACTTTTTATAGAAGAAGTCATTTTAATAATTTTCTTAATCTGAGTTGGATTTTATTTAAAAAAAAGATCTTGCTTGTTCTACTATAGCTTCTGAAGTAATGCCAAAGTGTTTATAAAGATCGGGTGCTGGCCCTGAAGCTCCAAAACTACTCATACCTATAAATATACCATTTTCTCCAATATATTTGCTCCATCCCATTTCACAAGCAGCTTCAATAGCAATACGAGGACTATTACCTAAAACTTTCAGTTTATAATCATCATTTTGCTTATCAAATAATTCCCAACAAGGAAGAGAAACAACAGCTACTTTAATACCGTCTTGTTTTAACAAATTAGACGCCTCTATAGCTAATTCAACCTCTGATCCAGTAGCTATCAAAGTCAGATCTCTTCTTAAAGAAATATCATTAACAAGATAACCACCTCTAGAAACTTTGTTTTCAGACGATTTTTCACAACGAAAAGCTTTTAAACCCTGCCTTGAAAGAGCCAAAACTGTTGGACCGTTAGTTTTAAGTGCTATGTCCCACGCTTCAGCGGTCTCAACGGTGTCAGCTGGTCTTATTAAATTTAGATTTGGTGTAGATCTTAATATAGCTAAATGCTCTATTGGTTGATGCGTTGGCCCATCTTCACCAAGTCCAATAGAATCGTGAGTTAGCACATAAATTACTTTCAAAGACATTAATGCAGAAAGCCTAATAGATGACCTCATATAATCACTAAATACTAAAAAAGTTCCCCCATATGGGATAAAGCCTTTATGTAGAGCTATACCATTCATTACAGATCCCATTGCATGCTCTCTAATTCCATAATGAATATAATCACCATAAACTTTGCTAGAAGAAACAGTTTTCATCTTACTTGTTTTAGTCAAATTTGATCCAGTAAGATCTGCTGAACCTCCAATTGTATTGCCAATAACTTGATTTATAATTTCAAGAGTTTTTTGGCTAGATTGTCTGGTAGCTAACTTGGGCATTTCTTTTTTCATTTGTTTTATGAATGAATTGAGTTTTTTATCGTAAGAAATTGAAAGAGTCCCACTCATAAATGTTTCAAATCTATTTCTTTTGGGACTATTTTCAAATTTTTTTGTCCAAATTTTAAATACCTCATAAGACCTTGCTGTAGTTTTTTCCCACTCATTTAAGATTTCGGAGGGTATTTCAAACGGTTTATTTGCCCACCCTAATGCTTTTCTCGTAGCATTGATTTCGTCTAAACCTAGAGGTGCTCCATGTGTTTTGGATGTTCCAGCCAAACTTGGTGCACCATATCCAATTGTTGTTTTACAAGCAATCAGCGATGGTTTTCTTGATTTTTTTGCATTAACAAGAGCTATTTTAATTTCATTATGGTTATGACCATCTATTACCTGAGTATGCCAACCCGCAGCCTTAAATCTTGAAATTTGGTTAGCAGAATTAGATAAGTTTGTAGAACCATCAATTGAAATATTATTATCATCCCAGAGTACAACTAGCTTTGAAAGTTTTAAGTGCCCTGAAAACTCAATTGCTTCATGACTGATACCTTCCTGAAGGCAACCATCTCCAGCAATAACATATGTATAATGATTTACTAAATTTGAACCAAACCTAGAAGATAATAATTTTTCACTTAAAGCCATACCTACGGCAGTGGCTAAGCCTTGTCCTAATGGTCCAGTTGTTGTCTCTATCCCTTTTGCATGTCCAAACTCAGGATGACCTGCAGTATTATAATTTAACTGCCTAAAGTTTTTGATATTCTCTATAGGCATATCTTCATATCCTAAAAGATAATGAAGAGCGTAAAGAAGCATTGATCCATGACCCGCTGATAAAACGAACCTATCTCTATCTGGCCAGTCTGGTTTTTTAGGATAAATATTTATGAAGTCTTTAAAAAGTATAGTTGCGACATCTGCCATGCCCATAGGCATTCCAGGGTGACCCGAATTTGCTGCCTGTACTGCGTCCATAGATAAAAATCTAATTGCATCAGCCATTTGGGTGATTTTTTTTTCATTAGATTTTACCTGACATTGCATTAAATTTACTCCTAAAAAATTTAGATAAAATAACTTAAATACCAATAACATTTATATGTAAAAAATTACATAAAAGTTTTAAAAATTTAGTGAAAATCTTTTAGGAATTTTTAAATTCTAAAACCTCTTCAGAAGAACCAAAAATTAAGGGAGATCTTTGATGAACATTATTAACTTTTACATTTAAAATGTTATCTTCGCCATTAATAGCTTTGCCGCCTGCCTGTTCGACTAAAAAAGCTACTGGGTTTGCTTCATAAGTTAGACGAAGCCTACCTTCTTTGTATTTGATTCGTCTATCAGCTGGATATAAAAATATTCCACCCCTTATTAAAATTCTACTTGCATCAGCAACTAGAGATCCTACCCATCTCATTCCAAAATTCTTTTTCCTTGGGCCTTCATCTCCTTCCTGACAATTTTGAATATATTTTGACGTACGAGGATCCCAAAATCTTTTATAAGCACTATTAATGGCAAACTCAGAAGTGGTTTTAGGAATTATTATTTTTTCATCTATTAATGTAAAAATCTCGTTACTTTCATCTAAGGCGAAGAGAGCTGTTCCCTTTCCAACTGTTATAAATAAAGTTGTTTGTGGCCCATAAACAAAAAATCCAGATGATTTTTGTTTTTTGCCTTCTTGGCTAAAAGCGCTATCTAAAGGCAAATTATTTTTTGACATTATTGAGAAAATCGTTCCTATGGATACGTTAACATCGATATTACTAGAACCGTCAAGTGGGTCTGCGAAAACAATTAAGTTATTTTTGTTTTTAAAATTAAGATATCCTTCTTGTTCTTCAGAGGCATAAGCTGAAACCGGTGACATTTTCATAAAATTTACGAGTATTTCATCAGATAAAATATCTAAAGGTTTTTGAATGTCTCCATCAGAATTTTTGGTTTTAAAAATCACTGATTCGGTTCCATTTTTTTTAACTTTTTTTATTGTTTTTGATATTTGTATTGCAGCTTTTGCAAGATTTTTTAAAACTAAAATTAAATCTTTTTCTTTACAATTTTTTGATAAATAATCGTTCAAAAACATTTTGGTAACACTCCCTAATAATTTTTTAAACTCTAATGCATATATATTGAAACAAAATAAAATTATATGTAAGTTAATCCAAAGATAGTTAATTATAATTGGTTTGTGAATGCTTCAAAAAAAACTGCATATACCTATTAACCTTCCATTAGCTTTAAATGATGACATTGAAGTAGACGAATCTATCACGAACATTATTAAAAGTATTCAAAGCTGTAATAAAATTGGAGCAAAGTCCACTTTTAATTTGTATGAAGACTTTTTTAGCAAAAAAACCTCTAAATATATAAAAAATAATTTAAATTTTTTTCTAAAAAAAATTATTCCTATAATTTTTTTATTAAAACATTCAAATGAAGGTCTTTATCAACTTTTAAGATTGATTGACAACATCATTTTTAATTTTTCGTATATTGATACTTTAAAAACTAACATGTTTATATATGAAAATTTATCAAAAGTTTTATCGTTCTCAGGTCATATAACCAATGTAGTTTCTAAAGATGTAAAACTTTTAGAAATTCTCCAGCCAGATTATGGCTTTAGACTAAATGGTAATAAGACGTTTTATAAAAATAGTTTTGAAAAAATAGACACAAGTAATTCTAATGAAGAAGTTCTACTAGATACACTCAGAAGAACTCACAGGATACTAAAGTTTCAAATTTTGTTTGCTATAATTAATAATGACATAGATGTCAAAAGAGCTGCTACAGAGTTTTCATTATTAGCAGAAGCTACTATAGACTTTTCATTAAAAGTAATAAACAAAAAGAACTTAATTGAGCATAACATAGTTTGCAAAGACTTTAGTATTATTGCATATGGTAGATTTGGAACTAATTCAATGACTGCTAATTCTGATGTTGATTTAGTGTTTGTATACGGAGGCAAATTCAAGAGGAATATATATATAAGTATTTTTAAACAGCTCATAAAAATTTTATCTACAAAAACTACAGAGGGATATATATATGAGGTTGATACAAAGTTAAAACCTTCAGGTAAATTTGGTCCAGTAGCATGTACTTATGAAAGCTTCAAAAAATATAACGAAATTGAATCATTTGCTTGGGAAAAGATTGCTCTCAAAAAAGCAAGAGTAATTAATGATGGTATATTTAGTAAAAAAATTAGAAACTTATTAGATAAATTGATGGCATTACCTATTTCAGACAGTGATATAATTGAAGAAATACATAAAATGAGAATTAATAAAAATGAAGGTGAGAGCATATCAAGTGATTTCAAAAAAAATAGCTCTCCCAATTGGTTTGAAACTAAATACGTTGGTGGCGGACAGAGAGATTTAGAATTTTTGATGTATTTTTATAGAAAGGAAATAGATTTAATTCCAAGATATGAAATTGACAAAAACATATTATTTTGCAAAAAAATGGAAAATGTTTTTTTTAAAACTGATCAGATAGTTAATATTTGTTTTTTTGATAAAAAACAAAGTCATCTTCCTAATAACGCAGTTAACACATTAATAAAAGAAGTTAATGTAAAAGATTTAGGTTCGTTAAAATCATTGATAAATCAAGGTAAGATTGAAATATTTAAATTATTAAATCAAATTTTAGAATCTAAATTAATTAAATAATATTAGTTTTTTAACTAAATAAATTCATTATTTTATGCCTAAAATTTATGCATGATGCTGTTTACCATTTAAATATGTGTATTTTTTAATCTTTTTTGCAAGTGACTATTGCTAATTATTATTCCTAATTTTCTAGAGGACTTTTAATTAGTGTAATTGATATATTCAAAACAAAATGGAGATTTAATATGTCTAATATATTCAGGTTATTTTTATTAATACCTGCAACAATTATGGGTTTCATGGGTGTGGCATCAGCTGCTCCTGATGCCGAAACAGCATATATTTTTAATTCATTCTCTTTTCTTGTCCATGGTTTTCTAGTTATGCTTATGGCCGCTGGTTTCTGCATGCTTGAAACTGGATTAGTAAGAGCTAAAAATGCTGTTGTACAATGTGCCAAAAACATAGGTTTATATTCAATAGCTGGTATTATGTTTGCAGTAGTTGGTTATAACCTGATGTATATGGATGTATCTGGTTTTATGGGTTCATTTGCAATCTGGGGTCCAGGTGATGGTGAAACTTTCGGTGGAGAGAGTGATGCAACATACTCATCTAGTTCAGATTGGTGGTTTCAAATGGTTTTCTGTGCTACTGCTGCTTCAATAGTCAGTGGTGCGGTTGCTGAGAGAGTAAAATTAAAAGCATTTTTGATATTTGTTGTTGTTTTATGCGGATTTATTTATCCAATTCAAGGATCATGGTCCTGGGGTGGAGGGTATTTAAGTGAAGCAGGTTTTCTTGATTTCGCTGGCTCATCAATTGTTCATGGTGTTGGAGGTTGGGCTGCATTGACTGGCGCTATTATACTAGGTGCAAGAAAAGGTAAATATTCAGATGATGGTAGTGTTAACCCTATGCCTGGTTCTAATTTACCACTAGCTACATTAGGCACATTTATTTTATGGTTCGGTTGGTTTGGTTTTAATGGTGGTTCACAACTAGCCATGGGAAGTGGTGCTGATGTTGCTGCTATTTCTAATATTTATATAAACACAAACTTAGCCGCGGCTGGTGGTGTAGTGGTAGCACTTATATTAACAATGATGTTTTACAAAAAAACTGATTTGACCATGGCGTTAAACGGCGCATTAGGTGGTTTAGTTGCAATTACGGCGGAGCCTTTAGCTCCATCCCCAATGTTAGCTATATTTATTGGGGCTGTTGGTGGCGTTATAGTTGTGTTAACTATCCCATTACTAGACAAGTTAAAAATAGATGATGTCGTAGGCGCTATACCTGTTCACCTATTTGCAGGTATATGGGGAACTATAGCCGTAATATTATCAAACTCAGATGCAACTATAGGTGCACAATTATATGGAATATTTGCAATTGGAGCATTTACAATAATTGCGTCCGGCATAGTTTGGTACATTATTAAATTTACCGTAGGTATTCGGGTTTCTGAAGAAGAAGAACTTGAAGGTGTAGATTTAGCAGAAGTTGGTATGGAAGCATATCCAGACTTTAAAAAATAAAATTATAAGTATTATAAAAAGGAGGAAGCAATTCCTCCTTTTTATATTCCCAATGACCTATAACTCTGTGCTATCCTTTTAATGGAAACAATCATAGCGGACGTCCTTAGATCTGGTATTTTTTTATTAGAGTTCCATACATTACTAATTACATTATATGTTTCAATCATAGTATCTTCTAATCCAGATCGAACTAGATCTAATTCAGATAAGCCCTGAATAGATTTTGATTTAAATTCTGAAGGAAATTCTTTTCCTGTGATTATTTCAATTCCGTTGATAAGTGCAGAAACCTGATTTTCTTGAGCCCTTCTTTGCAATCTCCCCAACCTTATTCTGCTCAAATTTTTAATCCATTCAAAATAGCTTACTGTAACACCTCCTGCATTAGCGTATAAATCTGGTATGATTATTACACCTCGTTGATTTAGTATTTCATCTGCACTTGATGATACGGGGCCATTCGCAGCTTCTACAATAAGGGGTACTTTGATACGATTAGCATTTTCTTCATTAATAACTAATTCCATAGCTGCCGGTATTAAAATATCTGCTTCTTCCTCTAGTATTTCAGCTCCAGCCTCAATAAAACCGTTAAAACCCTTGATTGTACCTTTTACAATAAGATGTTTTTTCAAAGATGAAATATCTATTCCTTCATGATTAACAATTGATCCGTCGCGTTCAATTACGTGTGTAACTTTTGCACCATCCTCATCGGACAAAAATTTTGCTGCATAATACCCAACGTTCCCTAGACCTTGTACAATTATTCTTTTCCCTTTTAATCCGGGAGTCAAACCTGTTTTTTTGACATCATTATCGTTTTGAAAAAATGCTTTCAGAGCAAACTTCACCCCCCTTCCTGTGGCTTCAGTTCTTCCAGAAATACCTCCTTTATTTACAGGCTTTCCAGTAACGCAAGCCCATGCATTCAGATCTGTTGGATTTAGTCTACGAAACTCATCTGCCATCCACGCCATTTCACGTTCTCCAGTACCAACATCAGGAGCAGGTACGTTTTGGGATGGGTGTATTAAGTCTCTTTTAGCTAATTCTTGGGTGAACCGTCTTGTTATTCTTTCCAGCTCTTCTTCGGACCATTTTTTTATGTTAATTATAAGGCCACCTTTAGAGCCACCAAAAGGAACTTCAACTAAAGCGCATTTATAGGTCATCAATGCAGCTAAAGCCTCAACCTCTTCTTGATTTACAGCTAAGTCGTATCTTATACCGCCTTTTACTGGTTCAAAGTGATCAGAGTGAACTGAACGAAAACCAGTGAATGTATAAACTGTACCTCTTAACCTTACGCCAAATCTTACTACGTAAGTAGCATTAGCAAGCATTATTTGATTAGCTAAATCTTCAGAAAAAGCATCTGAACCGTCAATTTTTTGAATATATCGAGTTGCTTTTTTAAAATTAACTTCAATTGAATTTAGAAATGCATCGCTGGCCATTATTTTTTCAACCCTTGCGGATTGCCCCCTTACTAAGTTTAAAGAATATATAAAAACCCAGAAATAACCTTTACATAAAAAGAAAAAAGTTAAAAGGAGTAAGACTTAGCTATTTTAAACTTGAAAAAAATTAAATTTTATTCATTTTAAAATCTTGTATAAAAATATAAATACCTAAATAGAATTCTAATAGTTAGGAAAGAATATGTTTTCAAATTTAAAAGCTGCAATTCAAAAAGTTACTTCTAAAGAAACAAACGTAGATGAAAACCTAGGAGAAGATATTCAAGCAGTAATAGTCTTGTTACTGGAAGCATGTCAAATTGACGGGGAGACTGATAAAGTTGAAATCGGTTACATCACAAATTTATTAATTAATAAATTTAACTTCACACAAATTGAGGCTGAGGAAAACATTAAAAAAGTTCTAGAAAATAGTAATGAACGAGTTGAAATATTTTCTCAAATAAAAGTAATTTTAAATGAAATGGACCATAATGAAAGAATTGAAGTAATAGAAATGATGTGGGGAGTAATATTGTCAGATGGAGTTATTGATGATTTTGAAGCCAATCTAATGCGTCGTATGAACGGTCTTTTATATATTTCTGGTATAGAAAGTGCTGAAGCAAAAAGAAGAGCATCAAATCAATTTAAATAAAATTTATACGTGTGAATAAAATAAAGTTATGTTTTAATCTAATAGAATTTGTTAAAGGGGCTTTATTTACATGTTTTTTCATTCAATGAACTTTTCTATTGGTAAGGATAATGAAGTATTAAGAGATACTGTTTATAAATTTGCACAAAATGAGATAGCTCCAATTGCAAATCAAATTGATAAAGAAAACTCTTTTCCTAATCATCTGTGGAAAAAGTTTGGTGACCTTGGCTTATTAGGAATTACTGCATCATCAGATTATGGCGGAAGTGACATGAGTTATT
>QBZG01000017.1 GCA_003282435.1 SAR116 cluster bacterium AG-335-B03 | reverse complement strand
GGGTTTTGATTTTATTTTGTTTCAATCAGATTCACTTACACTACCATTTGCTATAATTTTTCATATAGCAGCTGCACTTAACGTGATATATGGTGCCCATGAAAAACAATGGAAACAGCACGTTTCTATTATGAGCTATAGTGGCGCAGCAATAGCAGCAGTGCACGCAGGAGACTTGTTTACACTGTTTGTCTGGTGGGAAGCAACAGCTTTTACATCTGTTTTTTTAATTTTAGCTGGTAATACTTATAGATCTTACCGATCAGCATTTAGATATATATTAATTCAAGTTACATCCGGTATGTTTTTACTTGCTGGAGCTATTATATTGCTAATTAACGATGGAAGTGTGCTACTCACCAAATTTGATATTAACTCTTTATACGGACAATTGATTTTTATTGCTTTTGGAATAAAAGCAGCATTTCCACTTTTAAATGGTTGGTTACAGGATTCTTATCCTGAGGCATCTGAAATAGGTACAGTTGCCCTTTCCACTTTTACAACTAAGTTAGCAATTTTTTGTTTTGCAAAATGTTTTGCAGGAACTGAGCTTTTAATTGTAATAGGCGCTATTATGACTTTTTATCCAATATTCTTTGCTGTAATTGAAAATGATTTAAGAAGAGTATTAACATATAGCCTAAACAACCAACTCGGTTTTATGATAGTTGCAATTGGAATAGGAACTGAATTAGCGATAAACGGTGCTGTGGCACACGCTTTTGCCCATATATTATATAAAGGACTTCTTTTTATGGGTATGGGAGCCGTTCTTTTCAGAGTAGGTACATGTAAAGCTTCAGAGCTAGGTGGATTGTTTAAATATATGCCAATAACCGCGGTGTGCACTATAATAGGAGCAATTTCCATATCTGCCTTTCCATTGTTTAGTGGCTTTGTTGCAAAGTCTTTAATAATGTCTGCACTTGGAAAAGAAGGCTTGGTTTTAGTTTACTTTATGCTTCTTTTTGCTTCTGCAGGAGTACTACACCACTCAGGAATTAAAATACCATTTTTCGCTTTTTTTGCTCATGAAAGCGGTATTAAAACTAAAGAAGCACCTCTTAATATGATTATTGCGATGGTAATAGCTTCTGCATTGTGCATTTTAATAGGCATATTTCCTTCCAATTTTTATCAAATTTTACCATATGAAATTAATTATCAGCCATATGATTTCAGTCATGTTGTAGGACAGTTACAACTCCTAACGTTTGCGGCTTTTGCTTTCATATGTTTATGGCATTTCAAAATATATCCACCAGAGTTAAACTCTACAGTTTTAAATAGTGACTGGGTTTATAGAAAAATGATACCTGGAGTGTTAATACCACTGTTAAAATCAGTAGAGAGAATGAACCAAAAGTTTGAGGAACTTATAATCATTTCATTTTCTAGAACAAAAATTTTGTTATCAAATACTATGTTAAAAAATAAAGTTTTTGACAGAGAAGTTGGTTCAGATACATTAATCGTTATTCAAATATTTACTGTTTTCTTAATTTTAATTTTTATAGGTCAGTTTTTTATATAAATAATAATTAAATTAATCGTCGATTTAGCGCTCTGTTTGATTACAGATCTCGCTGTATAAATTTTTATAATTAAGTAATAAAATAGTTAATTATATATTTTGTTAAATAAACAAAAGGAAATTAAATGAAAAAAAATAAAAGAGATTTGCCTCATGGCGTTCCAGAAGAAAATGTATATGAGAATACCCATATTTTACTATATGTTTTCTATGCCATTGCTGTAGCTAGTGTAGTTTTATTACTGGTAAATCAATAATTGAACGACCTATCAATATATCAAGAAAAAATATTAAGCCTTGCTGCTGAAAATAAAAAAAGTATTGCAATAGAGGATTATAATCGATCATTTGAAGTCAAAAATCCTATGTGCGGTGATGAGGTTAAAGTACGTTTAAAACTTATAAATAACCAAATAGAAGACATATCAGCCATTGTTAGAGGATGTTCTCTTTGTGAAGCATCTGCAGGACTAGTTGTGAAGTTATTCAAAAATAATAAAATGCCAAGCGAAAAACTATCAGAAGAATTTCAGAGTTGGCTAAATAGTTCTGATAAAGAAATGCCAAAAACACTGCCAATAGAGATGGACGTTTTTAAACCTATTAGAGAGATTAAAAACAGACATAAATGTATAACAATGCCTTTTGAAGCTACTGTAAAGTCAGTAAAAAAAATGGATAAATAGAATTTAGTCAGGTGAGACTGAATGTTTTCCAAACCATATTATAGCTCCGACTAAAACAATTGGATATAATATTAATAATATAACACCTACGTCTGGATTCATTTAATAAGCCTTTATAATTTGAGTTGTTGTACTATATTAATAATATATTATGTAGAAATAACAACTATTAATATTTAATATTAAATCAATTATAAATCTGAAGGCCTTTTAATGAATAATAGAGAAGTAATGGAATATGATGTAGTTATAGTAGGAGCAGGTCCATCTGGACTAAGTGCAGCCATCAAACTCAAACAGTTAAGCAAGGAAAACAATAAAGATTTATCAGTTTGTGTTATTGAAAAAGGATCAGAAGTTGGCGCTCATATTGTATCCGGTGCAGTAATTGAAACAAAAGCTCTAGACGAACTTATACCTGATTGGCAAACAAAAAATTCTCCTCTTAAAATAAAAGCTACTAATGATAAATTTTTATATTTAACAGAGACAAAATCATATAAGCTACCTACACCTCCACAGATGCATAATCAAGGTAATTATATTATTAGTTTAAGCGACTTTACAAAGTGGTTAGCTGAACAAGCAGAAGCTCTTGAAGTTGAGATTTATCCAGGTTTTTCAGCATCGGAGATTTTGTTCAACGAAAAAGATGAAGTAATTGGTGTTGCCACGTGTGATATGGGTAGATTAAAGGATGGAACGGAAGGTCCTAACTTTGAACAAGGTATAGAGCTTCATGCCACACAAACAATATTCTCAGAGGGGTGTAGAGGGCATTTAGGAAAAATTTTAATGAAAAAATTTGACCTTAATAAAGATAATTCGCCTCAAACTTATGGAATTGGAATAAAAGAACTTTGGGAAGTTTCACCAGAGAATAGTAAACCTGGAAGTATTATGCACACAACTGGGTGGCCCTTAAAAACAGATACTTATGGAGGTTCATTTCTATATCATTTAGATAATAACAAAGTGTCAATCGGTTTTGTAATTGGCTTAGATTACAAAAATCCTTATCTATCTCCATATATGGAATTTCAACGTTTTAAGCATCATCCTGAAATAAAAAAAATCCTTGAGGGTGGAAGAAGAATAAATTACGGAGCAAGAGCTCTTAATGAAGGCGGTGTTCAATCTTTACCAAAATTAACTTTTCCAGGGGGGATGCTGACTGGATGTGAAGCTGGGTTTCTTAATGTTCCTAAAATTAAAGGAACTCACCTTGCTATGAAATCTGGAATGATTGCCGCTAATGCTATATTTGAAAATATCGGAAAAAAAGAGGAAGTAGACAATTATCAAAGTTTAATTAAAAAAAGTTGGTTATGGTCAGAATTATATAGTGTCAGAAATATCAGACCGTCATTTAAGTGGGGTTTTTGGAAGGCAATAGTCTATAGTGCTATAGACACGTATATATTTAGAGGTAAAGCTCCTTGGACTTTAGATCATCATGGAACAGATCATCAAAGTCTTGAGAACAAAAACAAACATGAACAGATCAATTATCCAAAACCTGACAATATTATTAGTTTTGATAGATTAACCAATGTATCTTTTTCAGGAACTAACCACGAAGAAAATCAACCATGTCATCTTACTCTCAAAAATGAAGAGGTCCCTATAAACATAAACCTAGAACTTTATGACAACCCAGAGACAAGATATTGTCCAGCGGGCGTATATGAAATTGTTACAAGTGACAATAAACCTAAATTACAGATTAATGCTCAAAATTGTGTTCACTGCAAGACTTGTGATATTAAAGACCCAACTCAAAATATTAATTGGGTCACTCCTCAGGGTGGTGGCGGACCTAATTACCAAGGTATGTAATTTTATCAAAATTATTTTATTAGACATAAATAAGCACTTTAAGTTAACATGATAAGTAATTCGGGGTGTTTAATTTGAACCAGTCAGTCGTAGGTATTTTGTGGATGGTAGTAACTACAATTTTATTTGTAGGAGTAACTGCTACTGTAAGATATTTGGAAGGTGAAGTGCCCGCTCCTCAAGCAGCTTTCCTTAGATATGCAATTGGCACACTGCTTTTAACACCTTCGCTTATATCCCTTGCTAAATTTAGACCTGAAAAACCACTGCTTCAAAAGTTTATTTTAAGAGGCATAGTTCATTCAATAGGAGTAACTTTATGGTTTTACGCTATGTCTGTGATGCCAGTAGCAGAAGTAACTGCAATTGGTTTTTTAACTTATATTTTTGTTTCAATTGGTGCATGTATTTTTTTAAAAGAAAGGCTACATAAACATAGATTAACAGCCATTTTATTTTCTTTTGTTGGAGCTATGATTATATTAAGGCCCGGTTTTAAAATAATTGAAAATGGTCAGATAGGAATGCTAATGGCAACTGTAGTATTTACAGCTTCTTATTTAATAGCAAAATTGGTTTCTAAGGAACGCTCTTCATCTGAAATTGTTGCTATGTTATCTATATTTACTACTATTTTTCTAATACCTACGGCTATTTACAGTTGGGAACCTCTGTCACTTAAAGCCATTTTGATTTTAACATTTACTGCTTTAATTGCTACTCTTGGCCATATAACAATGACAAAAGCTATAAAAGCGGCTCCTATGGTAGTTACACAACCTATTTTATTTCTCCAACTTGTTTGGGCTTCAATTGTTGGTTTGTTTATATTCAGTGAAAAATTTGACCCCTTTGTCATTCTAGGTGGAACTATAATTATGATATGTGTTTGTTATGTGTCTTACAGAGAACATAAATTGGGTAAAAAAATAACTAGTGATGCTCTACAAAAGGTAATTTAAGGTAATTAATAGCATTGCTCCTATAAATGTTAGACAACCAGTGGCAAAAAGATTCGGCCCTAAAACTAATTTTGAAATATGTAGTCTAAAATTTTCTGCAGTAGTCAGTATAGATAATGATGTAAAACTAGTAGCTGTACCAGCACACCACCCAATCAAATGAGCCTGCATCAAAAATGCAGCTTCCCATAATGATAGAAGTGGTCCAAATAAAGATAAAATTGGAGCAGAAGTAATTATAGGATGTATACCTATTAAACCAAAGATCCATACTATTAGGGGAAGAAGAATTATCATTGCCCAAAAAGGAAAGTTATTTCCTATATTATTTGACATAAAATTTTGAAGCTCAGCAGAACCGCTCAAAATAGATCCTAAAAACATTGAAACTGATATCAATAACATCTCATCACCAGATTTTAATATTAAGTTATTCAAATTACTTATTATTGATTTAATAGTTTCAGGTCTTCTCAACATCTGGACAATAACTAAAATTGGTATAACGATCACTATTGCGTTTAACGCTGTCTTATCAAAAATTTGACCAACTGCTAATACAGATATAGATAAAATTAAAAGTCTAGGGAAAATTGGCTTTACACAGGAAACAGCTTCAATAAGATAATTTAAGGTAAACTTACCAATTAAAAACCTCATGCTTATTAAATTAAATAACAATGCTACTAGCAAACCGAAAATAATTCCCAACCATGCAGATTGACTAGGTAGATATAGTTGTCCAACAGCAAAACTAACGAAAAAGGGTGACCATAAAACTGCTGTATTCATTCCTCTGATAGCTGCTTCTCCTGATGATTGTCTCATTTTATATTTTGCATTTTTGGGAATTACTGCAGATAAGAGAGGAAATGTACCAATGTTTATTACACCACCAAGAACATGAGATGTGACCTGAATACCAGATAAAATTTTAGTTGAAACTAAATTAGAAAGAAGGTTTTGTGTTTTCGCTACAGAAGGCATTGTTATTGCGGTTGATCTAAGTAACCATAAGCTAGGTAGAAAAGCTGAAAAAATTATAAAAAAATTACCTGCCTTCCAAAAACTTTCCTCACTTGGTAGGTCTTGTAAAATTAAATATGTTGCAGAAAATAAAACACATATGATTATCTTTGTAGTGAACCTAGAAAAAGTGAACATTATTAACAATAGTAATGCATATACTACTATTATAAAAAAATTATAATTTATTCCAAAGTTGAAACCGTAGACAATTGGTAAAACAGCTAACCAACAAAAAATTGTTAAAATCAATTTTATTATCATAAATTATTTATTTCTTAAGAGTAATTTCTTTTCCAAGAACACTCGGAAATGAACCGTTTTTGTGGGTATTTTTTAATTTTAAGAGCCTTTTATAAGCCCAAGATGGATAATTTTCAGTCTTTCGGATCTTAAGATTAACATTAATTAAAACTTTCTCAGCTACAGCAATAACCTTATCTTTATTTTGAGAAAAGATATCTAGGCATAAATGCATCCTCTTTTCATCACAGTCTACGACTAATAACCTTACATTAAATTTTTCATCTAAACTCATTTCATTAAGGTAATGATAATGTGCTTGAAGAACAAAAGGTCCTTGTTTGTTTACCAGTGCATGTGTTTCTCCAATACCAAGAGTATCTTCAAGAAAAATATCTAAAGATTTATCAAAAACTAGAGTATAGAAAGCAACATTCATATGTCCATTGTAATCTATCCAATCCTCAATAACCTGTTTTTCAGGGAGAATTATTGGAGTATCATATGGACCGTCATATCCTCTATTATTTATTAATTTTTTAACCAATTTATAATATTCTTTAAGCTATTTTTTGGACAAGATCTTTGTTGCCTCTTCAATTCCCTTTATACTTAATGGAACCATCTTGTTAGAGAAAATTTCTTTTATAATATTTGTTGATTGTGAGTAATTCCAATGTTGTTCTTGGGTTGGGTTTATCCAAACATTTGAAGGCCACTGTGCAATAGCTCTTTCTAACCAAACTTGTCCTGCTTCTTGATTAAAATGTTCATTTGCTCCCCCTTCAACTAAAATCTCATAAGGGCTCATAGAAGCATCACCAACAAAGATACATTTATACTCTTTTCCATACGTTCTAAAAATTTCCCTTGTAGAAAATTGTTCTTTCCATCTTCTAGAATTATTTTTCCAAACACCCTCATAAAGACAATTATGGAAATAGAAGAATTTCAGGTTTTTAAATACATTTTTTGCTGCTGAAAATAAATTTTCTACTTGCCTTATATAATCATCCATTGATCCACCGACATCTAAAAAAAGAAGTATTTTTATAGAATTTTCTCTTTCTTGTCTTGTTTTAACATCTAGGTAACCATTTTTGGCAGAATGTGTTATGGTTTCATCAAGATCAAGTTCTTCTTCAACGCCTGTTCTAGCCCACTGTCTTAATCTTTTTAAAGCAACTTGTATCCCTCTTGTATCTAATTCTCTTGTGTCATCAAAATCCCTAAATATACGCTTATCCCATACCTTAACAGCTTTTCCTTGCCCTCTTCTATCTTGACCAATTCTTATTCCTTCAGGATTATAACCATATGCCCCAAAAGGTGATTTTCCAGCTGTGCCTATCCATTTATTTCCACCTTGATGGCGTTTTTCCTGTTCTTTCAGTCTTTGTTCAAGAGTTTTCATTAATTCATCAAAGCCACCCAAAGCCTTTATATCTTCCATTTCTTGTTTTGAAAAATGCTTATCCAACATTTTTTGTACCCATTCTTTGGGCACATTTAAGTGATCAAGAATATCATCTAATTTAATAGACTCTATCCCTTTAAAATATTGACCAAATATTACATCAAATCTATCTATCAACCTCTCATCTTTGATTAGACTAGTCCGTGCTAAATAATAAAATTTATTAATATCATACTCGATAAAGTCTAATTTTATAGATTCTAAAAATGTGAAAAATTCATTAAGAGAGACTGGTATTCTGGCGTTTTTTAATTTGAAAAAAAATTCCAAAAACATATTTTTAACGATTTCCTCTAGCCATAAAGGCAAGTCTTTCGAACAAATGGATGTCCTGTTCATTTTTTAGCAGAGCACCATGAAGTTTTGGTAGTAAATCTTTTCCATCGCTTTTTAAATCTAAAGGGTTAATATCCTCAATCAACAGAAGTTTTATCCAGTCAAGAGCCTCTGAAGTCGAAGGTTTCTTTTTTAATCCCGGGACATCTCTAATTTCAAAAAATCTGTTTAAAGCGCTCTGTAATAATGATTTTTTAATTTCAGGAAAGTGAACGTTCACAATTTTTTTAAGTGTTTCTATATCAGGAAATTGAATATAATGAAAAAAACATCTTCGAAGGAATGCCTCTGGTAATTCTTTTTCATTATTAGAAGTAATAATTACTATAGGTCTTTTGTTAGCTTTAATTATTTGATTTGTTTCATAAACATAAAATTCCATTTTATCTAATTCTTGTAAAAGATCATTTGGAAACTCAATGTCAGCCTTGTCTATTTCATCAATTAGCAGAACAGATCTTTCCTTGGACTCAAAAGCATTCCAAATTTTTCCTTTTTTAATATAATTTCCAATATCTTCAATTTTCTTATCGCCAAGTTGACTATCTCTTAATCTACTTACAGCGTCGTACTCATATAACCCTTGCTGAGCTCTAGTAGTTGATTTAATATTCCACTCTATAATACTTAAACCAAGACTTTCAGAAATTTGTCTAGCTAGTTCTGTTTTACCTGTACCAGGTTCCCCTTTTATCAAAAGAGGTTTTTCAAGTGTAATTGCTGCATTAACAGCTATGTTTAAATCATCAGTAGATATATAGTTTCTTGTTCCTTCAAATTTCATAGAATTAAAATCTCCTAAAGCTTTATTCAAGCATTAAATTTTATTTTTCACAGCTTTAATGTATTCGGGACTGACTTCACAACAACCTCCAATTATTGAAGCATTATTTTTAATAAAGCTCAATATATCTTCAATAAACTTGTCTAAACTAAAATCTTTTCTTTTGTTTAGTATTGACACATCATTTGTTTCGGTTAAAGAGTTTACAGTTTCAAAACCATTTGGCAATGCACCAAAGGGTTTTGAAAACCTCCTCATTATTTCGATTGATTTGTGAATAGCTTCAGGTGGAGCGCAATTTATAAGAAAAGAAGCTACTGAAGAGTTATCAAATTCTTTTAAGGCATCTTCTAGTTTTTCTCCAGATCTTAATAATCCACCATCTTCTTCTTTTACACAAAAACTTAGCCAAACTTTTTTATCAGAATTTAGTGCTATCTCAGTAACTATGTTAGCTTCTTCTAGAGAGCAAACAGTTTCACAACAAAAAATATCAACAAATGGTTCTTGAAGATCAACAATCCTTTTATATGTGTCTTTTGCATCTTCCCTTTCCAATCCTATAGACGTTTTGTAACTCATTACTAGAGGAGGAAGACAACCTAATAGTTTTATTTTCTTATCTGATTTAGATAAGTTGATTGCTTCAGTAGCAGCCCTAATAGCACTATTTTGGAGAGTAACAAACATATCTTCTAAATTATGTCTTTTTAACTTTTGAGGTGTAATACTGTAAGAATTTATTGTTATTGCTTCAGCACCTGATTGTATAAAATCTTTATGAAGATCAACAACCAAATCATAGTTATCTAACATAACCCTTGCTCCCCAAAGACCGTCAGGTTTGATCTTAGATCTATGAATTAATTCTTGCCCCATTCCTCCATCTATTAAAAAGACATTATTTTTATTCATATTCTCCTACTTATTTTCTTTCTTCTTTACTTTTATTAAAAAAATCAATGGAATTGACAAAAAACCAACCCATGCATAAAGCTTAAATGCATCTATATATCCAACCATTAAACTTTGTCTATTTAATTCGTTAGTTAACTTTGCAATATTTAAATTATCAAGTGTGTCTATTATATCGTTAAAATTTATCCCTTGATTCCATAATGAAACCATAGCTCCCATTTCTTCAAAATTAATTTGACCCATATGGAGTACTACGGCAACACTTACTGAAATAAAAAAACTAGATCCTATATTTCTTATTAAGTGAAACATAGCAGTTGCCTCGCCATGAAATTTATTTGATAAAGTTGCAAAACATATAACACTTACTGGCGGCCAAGTCAGCCCCACACCAAGACCTTGCACTAAACTAGCCCACGCAATATTTGAAAAAGTCATATTAATGTCAAATGTGGACATGTACAGACCTGAAACTGCTTGTATACCAAAACCAAAAAATATAATAATCCTAGGATCTATGCGACTAGTTATAGCTATTATCGCAAAACCAATGAAGGTTCCTATCCCTCTAATACCTAGTATAATTCCTATAACCGATTGTGGATACCCCCTCAATTCTTGAAGTAAAGGTGGAAAAATTACCATTGGTACAAAGTTTAACATACCAAAGAAAAATATTAAAATTAAACCGACAGTATAATTTCTGTCTTTAAATATACTTAAATTTATAAATGGCTTTTTTGTTGTCAGGCTATGAGTGATAAAAATATAAAAGCCAATAATTGCCACTCCAAATTCAATTATGGTCTCAGTACTATCAAACCAACTATTTCTTTCTCCTCTATCAAACATTATTTGCAAAGCGGCCACGCTACATGCCAAAGCTAAAAAACCAATCCAATCTAGAGAAAGTCCTCCTTGAACAGGTTTTTTAGGAACAGTAATCGTAACTGCAAATAACGCACAAAAACCAAATGGGACTAAGGTGTAGAAAATCCATCGCCAATTTAGTAATTCTCCTAAATAACCTCCAATAGTTGGAGCAATTACTGGTCCCAAAATAGTACCCATTCCCCAAACAGCCATTGCAAGCGAAATTTGTCTTTTTGGAAATATTGCTAGAACTAAAGTTTGTGAAAGAGGAGGAAGAGGAGCCCCAAAAACTCCTTGTGCAACTCTATAGAAAACTATTTCTTCAAGAGAATTAGACATTCCACAGAATATCGAGGATATTATAAAACCAAGAACACTGAAAATAAGTATGGTCCGAATTTGTATTCTAGATGAAAGCCATCCTGCAAAGGGAGTAAAGATAGCTGTGGCAACAATATTACCAGTAACAACCCAAGAAATTTGATCTTGGGTGGCTCCCATTGCTCCTCTCATATCAGATAATGCAATTGACGCGATTGTTACGTTCATAGCATATAGCATAGTTACAAAGGTTGCGGTGGCTAGAATGAACCATTTAAATGACGAATTTGTTTCTGATATTAAAGGTTTCAATTAAAACTCAAAACATTTTAAAAAAACTAGAAAAAGGTCTAATTAATAGAGGAACCTCACCTTCGTATTTAGTGTCAATTGTGACAGAAACTGACATCCCAACACGAAGATTTCTATTAGTATTAGTTTCTTTTGTTCTTTTTTTATTCAAATCAGATATAGACAACCTTACAGGAATTCTTTGAACAACTTTAACCCAGTTTCCAGAAGAATTTTGTGGTGGTAGAATTGAAAACTCTGCCCCAGTGGCAGGACTTATGCTTTCAACTTGAGCGTTCCATTTGCTATTAGGAAATGAGTCAGGTGTAAACAAAGCTGATTGACCAACTTTTATATTAGTTAAATCTGTTTCTTTTAAATTAGCTTCTAACCAAGCTTTTTTTTCGTCAACTATAGCAAAAAGAATTTTACCAATATCTATATATTCCCCTTCTTCAAGATTCATTTGTGCGATTATTCCATCTTGTTCAGCAAAAACAGTAGATTTGTTAATATCAAACTTTATTTGGTTAAACTTACTTAATTGCTTTAAGTAAAGAGGATGCTCTTTAGTTTTAATATTTTTATCATTAAGTAATGTTGTTAATATAGTTTTAGCTTTTTGTTTTGCTAATTCAAGTTCACTTTTGGCTATGTTATATTCATAAGTTACTTCTTCAATTTTACTATTTATTTTAATACTTTTTAGGGATTTAAGAGCTGTGTTGTATAAATATTCTGTTCTTTCTATATCCGTGTTAATTTTAGATGAATTTAACTCCTCAAAAGCTAAATTGTATAAATGTTTAACCTCCTGCAATTTGCTTTTTAGTCCAACACCTTTGTCGACTAATAATCTAATTCTATCTAGTTCAATCTTTTTAAATTTTAATTTTTCCTCTGCTAATTTTATATTGACTTTATAAGAACGCTTTAAACGTTTTAGATCTGTATAATAAAAATTTACCTTTTCTTGCGCTAATTCAGTATTTACTTTTAAAATATTTTTTATACGATTAATCTCAGATGAAAAATAAAGAATTTTTTCATTAGCTAAATTTATTTGTTGCTGAGCTTCTTTATATTTAGCTTTAATATTTTCTATTTCCTGAAACGTATTGCTCAAAATTTCTTTCTGTTCAGCAAGATCCAAATTTAATTTTGCAACGTCAATTTTGAAAAGTTTTTCACCTTTTGAAATTTTCTGGTTATTTTTAATATATACCTTATCAACTCTTCCAGAAATCTCTGACTGAATAGAAACTATTGGTGCTTTTATATATGCATTTTCAGTATTAATATACCTTCCTAAAGAATAAAAATAACCTAAAGTTAATAAAATTATTAATGAGGGAAACAAAACTAATAATACAAATCTTTTGATATTATTGGTATTTCTAGAATTATTTTCGTTTTCTATTTTATTTTCCATTTAGGCTTTTTCCTCAATTTAAATCTTAGAAGTTAAATCTTGTTTTAAGATTTGAAGTATGGCTTTTAATTTATTGCGCTCTTTATCGGTTAATATAGATAATGATTCACGTCTGTATTCCGCAGCTTTGTCTCTCATAGAAGATATAAGTGGTTTAATGCTTTCAGTTAAATAAATATTTTTTGTGCGACGGTCTTTGCTTTCATTTTTTCTCATTACCCACCCTTTTTTTTCCATGCGGTCTAAAAGTCTACTTAATGGTGCCTTTTCCATATCCATAAGAATTGCAAGTTCTGATTGATTGATACCGTCTTTAAAAAATAAGTAAGTTAATAACCACCATTGAGACCTAGTAAGTCCAATTGAAGCCATTTGACGGTCATAAAGAACTCTGAGTAATCGAGCTACATCATGAATTAACAAACCTATATTTTCTTCAAATATTTCTTTCAAAACTTAACCTTTTAAAATCTAGTTTCCTAGTAAACTATTTAGTTAACATATTTACTAATATAAAAAAAGGTAAAATTTATTTTAATATATTTTGTCTAAATTTTATTTTTGCTTGAGATGCATTCCAATTTCTAGAATATTGAGGTGGTCTTGATTGATTAACTTTTAGGAGTATAAAAGTAGGTCCATTAAAATCATTATTGACTAAAGTTGTTGCTTTTAACACGTCATCTTCATTATTTATAGTCATAGTATTAGGAAAACCACATCCTTGTGCAACAACATCTAAATCAACACCCAATCCAGTATGTGACATTTGACCACCCGTCTCTAGATATAATGCATTGTCTACACAAATTATAATGAGGTTTTTTGGTTGCATCGTAGCAACAGTGGCTAAAGAGCCCATAGACATTAGAACGTCACCATCGCCTGAGACACAAAGAATTGTGTCATTAGGCCTTGCCAAAGCTAAACCTAAGGAAGTTGGAATAGCACCTCCCATCGCTCCTCCGAACAAGAACGTATTCGGGCTTTCTTTGGTTAAAAATCCAATGTCTTTTGCAGGCCCAGCTAATCCTGAAATTATGAGAAATCTATCAGTATCACCTAATAATTTTGGAATTGCTTTTTTTCTATCTAATGAATTCATATTTAGTTTTTTACCTAAAAAGCTTTAGCTCCTATTAATTTTTGAGACAGTAAAACTGCAACAGATCTTTCAGATTTAAAAACCATAGTCAGGGCAGCTTTTATAGTTTTTTCAACATCATTTTCACTATCAATTTTTAAACAATCTATTCCTATTGACTTTAATGCTGGGACGACAGCTTGCCCCATAGCATATTGCCAAGGATTAACTTCACCAAACTCTCCCCTCATTGTTACAATTGTTAAAAAAGGGAATTGTCCATGATTAATTAATGACAGTTGATTAATACAATTTCCTACTCCACTACTTTGCATTAACAAAACTGCCTTCAAACCACCTAGATAAGATCCTGCTGCAATACCAATTCCTTCTTCTTCAGAAGTAAGAGGAACTGCAGTAATCAAGTTATCTTCTATAGCATTATTTATTAATATTTTATGACCAGCATCTGGTACATAACTAAATATTTTAATTTCTTCACTTTTTAATATTCCGAAAAGATTATTTTGCCAGTTCATTTTTTATATATTCTTAACTCAATAAGTCAAACTTACTTTTCTTATTTAAAATATATTTGAATCATAAGTAAATATAAATTTAGTTTTGATATACCCTAGCCGCACTAAATTTTAACTCAGGTATTTTTCCTACAGGATCTAAATCTGAGTTAGTTAGAATATTTGCGGCAGCCTCTTTAAAACAAAATGGTAAAAACAACATGCCAGGAAGAAGATCATCATCATGTCTTATTTTAATGCTTACTTTACCTCGTCTAGTTTCGATTATAACTGGTTTATTTAAATTAAGATTATAAAAATTACTATCCACCTTATTCATGAAAATCATAGGATCTGGCTCAAGTTCGTTTAATATTACTGTTCTTCTTGTCATTGTTCCTGTATGCCAATGTTCTAATAATCTTCCAGTAGACAAAATTAATGGAAATTGACTGTTCAATTCATCATTTGGCTTACTTAAATTTATGGGGACGATTTTAGCTAAATTATTAGATGTCGGAAAACCGTCAGTAAATATAATATCTTCTCCTGGAATTAATTCACTCTTAACAGGATAAGTAACATGATTATCTTTTTCTAGTCGTTCCCAAGAAATATTATCTAATGAAGGCATAACTAATTTCATTTCATCAAAAATGTCTCTAGGAGATTTATAACTCCAACTCAACCCCATTCTTTTTGCTATTTCCTGAATAATCCACCAATCTTGTCTAACTTTGTTTGGTGGCTCTACGACCGCTCTACCTATTTGAATTTGTCTGTTAGTATTAGTATAAGTACCAGTTTTCTCAGCATGTGCTGATGCGGGTAATATTACATCTGCATTCCAAGCAGTCTCTGTCATAAAAATATCTTGAACAACTAAGTGTTCTAATTTTGCTAGTGCTTTTCTTGAATGTATTTGATCTGGATCAGACATAGCCGGATTTTCACCTTGAACATACAAGCCTTTAATTTTTCCTAGAGAGATTTCTTTAATAATTTCAACTACAGTTTTACCTTCATTAGGATCTAAATTAGTATCCCAAAAACTTTCCATTTTTGATTTATTTGTTTGTTTATTTACAGAATAATAATCAGGATAAGCCATGGGTATAAGACCTGCATCTGAAGCTCCCTGGACATTATTTTGTCCCCTCAACGGGTGAAGTCCTGTTCCTGGTTTACCAAGATGTCCTGTTATTAAAGCTAAGTTTATCAATGAAAATGCATTTTGCGTTCCATGAACATGTTGTGAAATACCCATACCCCAAAAAATAATAGAGGATTTTGATTTTGCATATATTCTTGCAACATCTCTAATTATATCCTGATTAATCCCACACAAATCCTCCAT
Organism: SAR116 cluster bacterium AG-335-B03; assembly: GCA_003282435.1. Classification (GTDB taxonomy): domain Bacteria; phylum Pseudomonadota; class Alphaproteobacteria; order Puniceispirillales; family Marisalimonadaceae; genus Marisalimonas. The sequence goes on along the minus strand of QBZG01000017.1, from coordinate 15,677 downwards.
TATTGAAGGATTAAATTTCTCAATTTCTTTTTCTAAAAGAGTAAATCCCTCAGTATGATTTTTGATATAATCTTTATTAATTAAGTTTTCTTTAATTATTGTATGTATAATAGCATTTAGTAATGCTAAATCCTGTCCTGGATTAAATTGTAAATGATGAGTCGCATATCTAGATAGATTTTGTCTTCTAGGATCCATAATAATTAATTTTGAACCATTTTTAACAGCTTGTTTAAAATAAGAGGCTGCGACAGGGTGGTTTTGTTCTGGTCTTGCACCTATTAAAATTATGCATTCAGTATCCTTAACAGCAGTAAATGGTGCTGTTACAGCAGCAGAACCTACTGATTGTAGTAATGCAGCAACAGATGATGCATGACAAAGACGAGTACAATGATCTACATTATTTGTTTGAAAACCTGTTCTTATTAATTTTTGAAATATATAAGCTTCTTCATTGGATCCTTTTGCAGAACCAAAACCAGCTAATGCGTTTTCATTATTTTTTAAAATTTTAGAAAAATTATGTGATGCTTGGTTAAGAGCTTCTTCCCAAGAAGCTTTTCTAAAATATTTATAAATATTTTTTTCATCAATAGATAAATCCCATGACTTTGTTTTTTGAGTTATTCTAATAAGAGGTTCTTTTAATCTAACTGGACTACTTATATAGTCATATCCAAAACGACCTTTAATGCACAATCGGTTTTCATTTGCAGGGCCTTCGTAGCCATCGACGGCCATTATGGAATTATCTTTAACACTTACCAATGTTTGACAACCAACACCGCAAAATGGACACAAACTCTTAATTTTTTTGTCAGGATAAACTGTTTGGTTATTATCGTCATTAACCAAAGAAGTTTCAATAAGAGCACCCGTAGGACAGGCTTGGACACATTCTCCACAGCCAACACAACTACTTTCTCCCATCAAAGAATTTGTATCAAATACAGGATAACTATTTGCTCCTCTTCCAGACATTCCTAACACATCATTTACCTGGACATCTCTACATGCCCTAATACACAAACCGCATTGTATACATGCGTCTAAGGCAACCGTCATAGCTGGATGACTGTTATCAGTCTTAGGGACTCTGTCAGAGTTTTTAGGAGTAAATCTAGAGGAGGTAATTTGATTTATGTTAAGTGTATTCCAAAAGTGATCCTCTTGATATGTTTTCTGTTTTATTTTTGGTTGATCAGTTAAAAGTAATTCTAGTACTAATTTTTGGGATCTTTCTACTTTTGAGTTGTTAGTAGAAACTTCCATTCCATCCATAGGCTTTCTTATACAAGAAGCGGTTAATACTTTTTCACCCTTAACTTCTACAACACAGGCTCTACAATTACCATCGGGTTTATATCCAGTTTTTCCACTATGGCAAAGATGAGGGATAACCTTACCATGTCTTTTAGAAACCTCCCATATTGTCTCATTGTTATTGGCAATCACAGGTTCGCCATTGAGAAAAAAAGATACTTTTTCAGACATTACTTTTAATCTCTTCACTAAAATACTTGATACTTGACTTTATTGGATTGGTTGCGGCCTGCCCCAAACCACATATAGAAGAACTTTCCATAACCTCACACAGATCTTCTAAAAGAGAAATATCCCAATCACGTGTTTCCATAATTGAAGCTGCCTTTTCACAACCAACCCTACAAGGTGTGCATTGACCGCAACTTTCTGATTTAAAAAATTTAATCATATTTAAAGCAACTTCCTTAATTTTGTCTTTATCGGATAAGACAACTACAGCACCAGAACCTATGAATGTATTAAATTCATCTAATGTGTCAAAATCTAATGGGACGTTACATATTGAAGCTGGTAAAAGGCCCGATGATGCTCCTCCAGGTTGATAAGCTTTAAATTTGTGTCCCTCAACCATTCCACCTGAAACTTCTATTATATCTAATATTGTAGAACCAGAGGGTAACAAATATAATCCAGGGTTTTTTATTCGGCCAGATACAGAAAAACTTCGTAGTCCTATTCTATTGTTTTTTTTGACTTCTGTAAAAATCTGAGGCCCTTTCCGTATTATTTTGGCCACCCAATAAAGTGTTTCAACATTATGAACTAAAGTAGGTTTACCAAATATACCTGACTGACCTACATAAGGTGGTCTGTGCCTAGGTAACCCTCTTTTCCCTTCTATGCTCTCTATCATGGCACTTTCTTCACCACAAATGTAAGCTCCAGCACCTCTTCTTATATCAAAGAACCCAACCGGAATAATTTTTGCCTCTTCAAGTTTTATAATTTCTTTTTTCAAAATATATAAAATTGCTGGATACTCATCTCTTATATAAATGAAACATTTTTCAGCTGATACTGCAATTGATGCCATTAAAGCACCTTCTAAAAACATATGAGGTTCTGTTTCTAGATAATGCTTATCTTTAAAAGTTCCTGGTTCACCCTCGTCACCATTGACTGCTAAATATCTTGGACCAGGTTCTTTTGAAACAAGCTCCCATTTTTTTGCAGTTCTAAACCCTGCTCCTCCTAAACCTCTTAAATCTGCCTCTACAATATTTTCATACCAATTTTCTTTACCATCCTTAATCTTAATAATTTGTTCGTATCCACTTTTTTTGATATAATTTTCTAAAGTTTCATAATTAGGTATGTCTGGTTTGCTTTTATTGTTTTTAATAGCTTGATCAACTTTTTCTAAACTTGCATTTTCAATATGATAATGGCCAATTTCTAAAACTGGTGCAGAACTGCATCTTCCCATACATGGTGCTCTAAGAACTCTTAAATCTTGCCCTTGGTATTTATTAGTTAAATCATTTTCTAATTTTTTAGAGCCAAATAACTCACAAGACAAGGAATTACAAACTCTTATGGTGGTTTTAGGTGGAGTTAATTCTCCATCTTTAACTATGTCAAAATGTGCATAAAATGAAGCTACTTCATAAACTTCAACACTACTTATATTAAGTAATTTAGCTAGTACAATAAGGTTTTTTTCTGATAAAAATCCAAAATGGTCTTGAATTAGATGCAAGTGTTCAATTAATAAATCTCGCCTCAATTCCAATGGAGATAATAAATTCTTAAGAAATAGAATATCGTTTGATAAATCTTTATCTTTAAGAAAATTGTTTGATTTATTTTTTTTCATTTATTAATTAACCTAAGAAATATCTATAATACACTGATCATAGGATCTTACAATCTGTTGTGCCTTCAACTTTACTTCTTCAATTAACATACCTGGTTTATAGAGGTTTGAACCTAAACCAAAAGCTGTAATATTTACTTGCAACCAACTTTTGAATTTACTTTCATTAATGCCACCAACAGCAATTGAAACAATATTTTTTGGAAGGACTGCAGATAAGGCTCTAAAATTATCCTCTTTTAATAATGAAGCTGGAAAAAACTTTAACCCATCAGCACCAGCATCCAAAGCATCAAAACATTCTGATGCTGTGAAAACCCCAGGAAAGCTTAGCATGTTTAGTTCTTTTGTTTTTCGTATAACTAAAGTATTCAAATTAGGAGAAACTATAATTTTTCCTCCTATTTCAGCCACTCGATAAACCTCATTTTCCTTTAAGACTGTTCCTGCGCCAAAAATACCATTTTCCCCATGGAATTTTACCATTCTTTCTATTGTTTCATAAGGTTTTGGTGAGTTAAGAGGAACTTCTATCATACTTATTCCAGCTTCAATTAATACATCTGAAACACTTTCAGCTTCAAGAGGAGATATACCTCTTAAAATAGCAATTAGCGGTCTTCTAGATTTAAAAATATTCTCTTTATAACTCAAAGTTTTCTCTTAATTAAGTTTATCTTTAAAATGCTGCAAACCTTTTAATACCATATCTACAGAGTTAAATTTTTGTATTGAAGAAACTTTTTTTATTAATACGTTCTCGTATATCTCAATCAAATCGACATTTCCTATCAAAACTATATCATTATTTTTCCAAAACTCTAAACTACCTATCAATTCCATAGCCAGCAAATATCCTGATAGTCTAGATCTATAAACAATTGCTCCTTTGGAATTAATAATATCATCCGCTCTAAGTTGAAATAATGCGTTAGCAAAAAGTTCTGGTTTATTCATTACTTTATTAGCTGAATTTAAAATCTCTACTTTGTCTAAATTATCTGATAACATACTATAGCTTAATACAGAATTCTTAGAGATTATTTCAAACAACTCCCCTGTCATAAAAGTTTTAAATTTTTTTAAAATATTTTTATTAATCTTAATCCATTTGCTGTGAGTTCCTGGCAGACAAATTGATCCTTTGAAGTTATTATTACCGGTTAGAAATCCGGCGACTTGGGTTTCTTCTCCACGCATAACATCTGGAGGATCATTCTGTGAAATTCCAGAAAATATTTTTAAAGAAATTCTATCATCAAATAAAATAGGTGAAATATAACTAATATTATTTAACTTACATGGAGCTTTTTCGTATGGAGCTTCAATCCAGCCTTGACGTGCACCCAACATGCCACTTGCCAAAACATCAATTTTTTGATCTTTAATTAACCATTTTTCAATTAAATTTATAAAAGTATTTTCAAAATTGTTATCTTTTACAAACTTCATACCATCATTAGTTTCAATGGTATCAGATACAACATCGTCTTTTATCAAATAGGCACGAAAAGAACTTGTTCCCCAGTCAACAGCAATCCATCTATCCAAAATATTACCTTTATGGTTGGAAATAATTTAAATTATGAATGTAAAGAGATAAACATGTATTTACGATATTAAATTTCGTAAACTGTTCATAGCTCTTAGTCTTTCCAATATGCAAACCAAACTAAATTTAACTAGTGTATCTTCATTTTCAAAATATTCTTTAATATATTCTCTACTGACCATTTGTAATGTTGTGCTACCAACTGCTTTCGCTGTTGCAGATCTAAAACTATCTGTGAATAAAGCCATTTCTCCAAACGAGTCACCTGGTAAATAGGTTGCAACTATTTTATCCGTTCTTGAATGAAGTTCAACCTTACCTGATTCGACATAAAAAAAGAATTTAGGTTTTTGATTTCTCATAAAAATAGTTTCATCATCATTAAATTCTTTCATAGGAAAACGTTCTTCTTGCTTAGACAAAAACCCATCGTCAATTAGATGATAAGTTTTACTCTTTTTTGTATTGAAAATCCTATCTAACGAATATTTAGCCATACCTCTTGTAAGAGAAGATGAAGTAGCTAAAGTCCTCCTTATCGAACTACTTTCAAAAGCATAAACAAACGTATCTTCTTTCAATATATATTCTAATTCGTAAGGCCTTGAGACCATTGCTTCAGCAAATCCGATTGGATGCCCAGCCTCTAAACTAAATGTCTTACCATTTAAATCTCTTGCTAAAACGGAACCTTCTTTAATTATGAAACATTCTTCATTATCTTTGCCACGTTTTAGGTGTTCTTTTGTTAATTGATGAACTTTAAAATGCTTTTTCAATAAAGGAATATATTTTTTTAGTATAATATTTTCTTTTTTTTTCTCATCTTTTTCCATAATAACCTCAATAAGATTCTAATCTAATACTAAAATTAATCATACACTCTATAATAAAATGACATTTTATAAGCTTTAAGCTGCAGGTGTGGTAATTTTGATTTCAGACGAAGTAGCCTCTGCCTCATAATTATAAACAAAAACACCAGCATATTGGTTTTCTTTAAATACAAATGTTTGTTTTAATTCTTTTATGAATGCGTCTGATTCTGTTTCATACTTCTTTAGTCTATCGATTGTATCAAATTTGATAAATATTGATAAATCTCCATCTTTACCAATCATTACATTTAGAGATTGAAATTTGTACTGACTAATTTTTTTTCCTAAATTATCTGAACAAAAAGAGGCTGCAACCTTCGCTTCAGCAACAGTTCCAAATTTATATTGATAAACCTTAGCAAACATTATAAATCCCCCAATTTATCAAGCGCATTATCTATCAACGAGTTGGCTTCATTACCCTCAACTTTAATTTGGTTGTGAATTTTAGTAACTATATTCATCTTTTCTTGTAATTCATTACCTTTAGAAGATAACATGACTGTCATGTTTCTAATTTCACATAAATTAGCATGAATTAAGTTAGTTGCATCTTTTTCTGGTAGATTGAGCCCACTACAAATGTCAATAAAGTTTTTATAATCTGAAAGCGTGAAGTCCCTATAATTATCCATAAATATATCTATTGATTTAGAAATTTTTTGAGATGTTAACTCTTTTTGTTCTGTTTGGGTATCAATCTGAAGTGCTAATCGAGATACTAATTTTTCAATTAATTCAATTTTCTCTGAAGTCATTTCTTTAACTTCAGTAAAATTAAGCAAGCAGAATGTACCTAATGCATATCCATCTTTATTCCTTACTGGAAAACCACAATAACTGTGGCACATTCCAGATGTTGCAGCTGGATGATATTTAAAAATGTCATGTTTTTTTAGATCAAATACAACTAAAGGATTTTTTTCAAGTAAAACGTATGAGCATATACTATCAGCTTTGTCATTTTTTTGATGAAGTTCTTTTTCAAAGCCAATAGCCGAGATACTACACTGATTTTTAGAATCATATAGACTAAAACTTCCACCTTCATAACCACTAATATCTTTTGCTATTTCCAAATAAATATCGAACAAATAGACTTGGTCAGTCCCTATTATTCCAGTTTTCTCAGTAGCTTGAGCTCTTCTTTTTTCATTTATTGGTGTTGGTGCGGGTACCCATTCCATTTAAAATTTCCTTAAATATATAAATCCAATTATAATAATTTATTTTGAAATTGATTTAAACAAAAAAATCTTAGGTAAAAAAGTTGCACTATAAATAAACAACTTAAGCAGCCTTTGAAGGCTGCTTTTACAATAATAAAGAAAGTTTAATTATAAACCAGTCTGAGAAACTAATTTAGTCGTCATATAAGCTTCCAAACCTTCAGGACCACCTTCTGATCCATATCCAGAGTCTTTCACACCTCCAAAAGGTGTATCCACAAGCCCCAAGCCATGATGATTAATAGACACTTGTCCACTTTCTATAGATTGACCTAAATCTTGTGCTGTTTTTGCAGAATTTGTGTAAGCATACGCAGCTAAACCATAATTTAGACGATTAGACTCCTCAACAACTTCATCAATAGAACTGAAAGAATTAATAGGAGCTAAAGGACCAAATGGTTCTTCATTCATGATTCTTGCCTCATTGCTAACGTTTGTCATAACAGTCGGCTCAAAGAAGTAACCTTTATTACCCTTTCTCTTACCACCTGTTAAAACTTTTGCACCATTTTCAACAGCATCTGCAACAAAACCTTCTATTGCTGTAAGTCTTCTATCATGGGCAAGCGGACCCATTTTTACGCCCTCCTCTAGACCATTACCTACGTTTAGGGATTCAGCTTGTTTAACAAAACCATCGACAAATTCTTCATACACTGAGTCATGAACTAAAAATCTTGTTGGAGAAATACAAACTTGACCTGCATTCCTAAATTTATTCGCGCTTAAGATTTTTACTGCGGCTTTAACATCAGCATCCTCACATACAATCGCAGGTGAGTGACCACCAAGCTCCATAGTTACTCTTTTCATATGAGTACCTGCTTGTGAAGCTAATAATTTTCCAACAGCTGTAGATCCTGTAAAAGTAACTTTTCTTACAATTGGATGCGCAATTAAATATTCTGAAATTTCAGCTGGTATACCATAAACCAAATTTATCGATCCTTTTGGCATCCCTGCCTCATCAAAGGCTTTTATCAATTCTGCCACACTAGCTGGCGTCTCTTCAGGTCCCTTTACAATAGCTGTACAACCCGCTGCAAAAGCTGCCGCTACTTTTTTAACAACTTGATTAAGAGGAAAATTCCATGGTGTAAATGCAGCAACAACGCCAACTGGTTCTTTAAATACGAATTGATATACACCTTGAGGAGCTCTAGAAGGAATTATTCTACCATAGGCTCTCCTACCTTCTTCAGCATACCAGTCAATTGAATCAGCCGCTCCCATTGTCTCCATCTTTGCTTCAATTAGAGGTTTGCCTTGTTCCATAGTCATCAAAGTAGCAATTTGATCAGCTTTACTACGAACAATATCAGCTGCTTTACGTAGTATTTTTGATCTCTCATATGCAGAAACATTTTTCCAACTATTAAAAGCACTTTCAGCTGCATTTAAAGCAATATCTAAATCTTCTTTTCTGGCGTGAGAAACTTTTCCAATAACTTCTTCAGTTGCTGGGTTAATAATTTCAAGGCTCTCTTTTGCTGCTGCTTCTCTCCATTCTCCATTTAGAAACAGATGGGTATCTGGATAATTGGTTGACATATATAAACTCCCTTAATTTTATTTAAATAATTTAATGGTTGATACTTTATAGAATTAATTAATGGAATACACTAACTTTCTGCGAGTGCAATTGGAAAATTTTGTTCAAATAAATCTATATCACTATCTAGTCCAACTGTTACTCTGATACATCTGTTTTGCGGATAAGAATACGGCATTCTAACGAATATACCCTTTTTAATAAGGTTTTCTAATACGCTTTTTGCAAAGGATGCATCCTTAAGACAATCTATTGCTATAAAATTCGTGTATGAGGGAATAAACTTACAATTATTGCTTAAAGCTATGTTACTGATTCTGTTTCTAGCAAGCGTTACCTTTTTAACAACTTCACTTATAAATTCATTATCTTCAAGAGCAGCTAAAGCACCCACTTGTGAAACTCTTGACATCCCAAAATGATTTCTTATCTTTTCAAAATTTAAAATTAAATCTTTTTCTCCTATAGCATATCCTACTCTCAATCCTGCCATTCCATAAGCTTTGGAAAAAGTTCTCATTCTAATGATGTTTTTTATGTTTGTTGGTATATTAGGAATTAATGCTAGATCTACGAAATCTATATATGCCTCATCTAAACATAATATAGTATCTTCAGGAAGATTTTGAGCTAGGGTTTCTATATCTAATGGTTTATTAATTGTACCCATAGGATTATTTGGGTTTGAAACATATAAAATTTTTGCTGATGTTTCTTTAACTTTTTTTAATAAATTTTCTAAATCTTCAGTATCATTTTTGAAAGGAATCTTATGTAATTGACCACCAAAACCTTCAACATGATAATTAAATGTTGGGTAGGCACCATCGGTAGTTACAACATTATCACCTTTTTCAATTAATAATCTAACTAGGTATCCAAGCAGGCCGTCAATACCTTCACCGACAACAATATTTTCAGGTCCAACCATGTGCTTTTTTGCAAGTGCATGCTTAAGTTCAAAATTTTCAGGATCTCCATATTTCCATGTTTTTATTATTTCCTTGTGCATAGCCAAAGTAGCTTTTAATGAAGGACCAAAAACACTTTCGTTAGCCCCAATACGAGCTTTAAAAATTTGTTTCAAGTTTCTTTCTTGAGCTTCAGGCCCAACAAATGGAACTGAAGAAGGAAGTTTTTCGACTATTTTTGTATATTGAATACTCAATATTTACTCCATGTTTTATAAGTATAAATTAATTAGCATAACTTATAAATTATTCAAATTATTGACTTTATATCCTTTTAGATAATTCATTGCTTATTAAGAAGCTTGTTCTCGATATTATATGTTTTAATAGCTGTTTTAGAAAAAAGAGCTTTTTTTTCATCTGTTGAGAATTTTTCAACAATTTTTTTATAATTATTGAATAAATCATTAAAAGTAATTTTTAATTTCGAAACAGGAAAATTGCTCGCAAACATACATCTTTCAGGACTAAAAAAATCAATTAATTCATAAATAATATTTGCATTTTCAGAATAGTTCCATTCTTGTCCATTTACTCCAAATTCAGACAGTTTTATAAAAGTATTTGGTTCTAAAGAAATCAACCTAATGCCTTTTCTCCAAAAATCCATACCTTCCTTAGATCTATCCCAAGGAAACCCAGCATGATTTATGACTACCTTAGTATTCGGTATAAGCCTGACTATTTCAACAGCCTCTTTTAGGTGCCAACAAGGAACTCTTAAGTCATAATTCAAATTATATTTTTCTAATAACTTTAAGCCTGACCTCCATTTTTCATCCTGCATAGAACCATCTTTAATGTACTCCAGAGAATTTCTTGAAAATTTTACGCTCGGCTTTGATCTTATACCCTTGACAATATCAAAACTTGCCTGTTCAGCTATTAATGCTTCAGCATTATTTTTATGAAACCATGCATGACCAACAATAGCATTTGGAAATTTATTCTTTTTTAATAAACTTTCTAACCATTTAGTTTCGCCAACTTGATCTTGTCTGTCCCACTATGCCTCACAGTGAACAGTACCAATTATATTATGACTTTTTATATCTTTGATATAGTCAACTGGAAGGTAATTTTTTCTAATTAATTTATAGTTTCCTAAAAAAAATCAGGATCTATTTTATCACTCAAAAAAGGGTAATAATTTTTGTTTAAGTCCCAGAAATGATGATGAGCATCTATAATTTCAATGTCTTCACTCAACTAAATATCTCACGCAATTATTTTCTTTTTATTTAATACCAAATAAGAAGATATTATAGAAATTCCTGACATAATAAATAGTGCAAATAAACATATATTAAAATTTTCAGCACCACCAAAGAAAATAATTAAAAAGCCTGCTAACCCTCCTGAACCAACTTGAAATGCTCCCATCAAACCACTAGCAGCACCTTTATTTAATTTAGAAGAATTTATAGCTCCCGTCATACTATTTGCTACTGCAAAACCATTAGAACAACCAAATAGAACGCATATTAATGATAAAGTTAAAGAACCATTTTCTCCTAAATAATTATTTAAAAAGAATATAAATACAGTACAAAAAGAGCATACTGTTCCTACAAAACACATTTTCTCTAGGCCAACTTTAGGGGTTAATTTACTATTTATTATATTTCCTAAAATATAACCTACTGACGTTAGAGAAAACCATATCCCAAATTCAGATATGCTGACCCCTTTTCTTTCAAACTCATATGGCATAAAACCATTCATTGCAAAAAACATTGAAGTTTGCATTGCCGTTGTGATTGTAAAAAAATTAAAAGTAAAATTTTTAACTAATCCCTTATAAACTAAAAATACATTTTTAAAGCTTACACTTTTAGCTTTATTAATTAGTGTTTCTTGTAATATAAGTGACATCAAAATTATTAATGTTAGGCTAATTATACCTAAAGCAATTAGGTTAGTTCGCCATCCTAAAAATTCGGCTAAAAATCCTCCAAAAATAAAACAAGAAATAGGAATAATGGCCATTATAGCTGTCATTTTGGACATTTGTTTTGCTGCTTCACTTATCTCAAAGCAATCACTTAAAATAGTTCTTCCTACAGATAAGCAAGCAGCAGCTCCCAAACCTTGGATACATCTAAGTATTAATAAGATTTCAATATTAGATGAATAAGAAGCTGCAAAAGCTGATATTGAATATATTGTAGCCCCTAATATTAAAATTGGTTTCCTTCCGTATTTGTCTGAAAATGGTCCGGACAAAATTTGTCCAAGAGCTAAAAAAATAAAGTATAAGGTCAAAACAAGCTGTGTGTCAGAAAATGAAATATTTAAATCATCTTTAATAAGGGTTAATGCTGGTGAGATAATAGTCATACCTATAACAGGAACAGCAACTATTACTGCCAACAAATTGATATTCGGCTTTATCAAATATTACCGCCAATCTTGCTAAGTTAGTGGTTATTGTTATTTAAAGTTTAATTGTTTTTAACTTCGTGGACTTCGATTACATTTCCATCTGGATCATAAAAAAATATTTGTTTCCAGCCTGCTACTGCAGTTTCACCCCAGTCTGAATAATGAATATTTAATTCATCAAGATGTTTTTTAAAGGCTTCTAGATCATCAGTTCTATAAGCTATGTGTCCTTTTTCTAGAGGATTTATAGAATGACCAGTCTTAAAACAAACATCTAAATCTTTTTCAGCTAGATGAGTTTGTATTTTACCATCTGAAACAAAAGCAACATCACCTGAATATCCTTTTTTCTTCTCTAAAATTGGTAAGCCTTGAGTTTCAGTTTTAAGTTTCATAACTTTTAAGTAGAAATCATTCATTTCATCAACTTTATTAGAAGATAAGTTAATGTGATGCAATTCGATTTTCATTGTAACCTTCAAACTAATTTAAAGTCATATTCTAAATTATTTTTATACTATTAACAGGTTAAAAGAAACTAATAAATATTTGTTAGAATATGGCGAGAGTGACGAGACTCGAACTCGCGACCTCCGGCGTGACAGGCCGGCGCTCTAACCAACTGAGCTACACCCCCTAAAAGGATTAATAATACTTGATAGAGGTTGAAAATCTTTAGGTCAAGAAATAATAAATTGAAAACTTTAAAAAATGAATTTTTAATAATACTTTTTTTTTATTAAAGGGATAAAATTGAAGTATTTAGAGAATACAAAAAATTCAATTAATATTGCAAACATGATGGTACTTAAAAGTGTATTAGTAAAAAAAGGTATTGCCATTGTGTAACAATTTATTAGTCCTTCAATATTATTGGCATAAAAGGAACCAGTTAACCAAACTCCAAAATTAGAAATTATAAAGAAAATCATTGCAGCACAAAAACTCATTACTAATCTTGAAAATAAACTTTTACCAAATTTTGACACCAAACCTATAATAGCCAAACTACCCCATGTCCATATTAACAATTCATGGAATCCTATTACAAAATCGGTAATTGCATAACATAAAATAAAGAATGGTATTGACCACATCCCAAAAATGATTGGTATGTACAAACCAAGAGATATTATAGGGGTGAAATTTGGTGGATGTGGAATTATCCTTGAAGATACTATCAGAACTATAATTAAAATTATTACTTTTAAATTTAAGTTTTTGACTTGTTTAGAATTCATAACTTATAGCACCTACATAACTTATACCAGGCAATGGATATAAAGTACCATAAGAATTATAATGATAATAGTCTTTATCAAATAAGTTATCAATTTTCAAAGAAAGTTTAATATTATTTAGGTTATAGTTTAAACCAATGTCTGAAACTACATAACTCATAGCTTTCTTTTTAACATTACTTTCGTCACCTAGCCTATATCTACTTCCAACAAATTGGTTATCAAAATACAATATCAATTCAGGATAAATAAAATATTGCAACTTCAGATTAGATGACCATTCAGCAACCATAGGAACCTTTTTATTTTTGTACGTTCCACTGTCAAACTTAGATGAAACATAGGACAGATTTAAATCAGCAACAAAATCTGTATCGAAATATTTAAAGTTAGTATCATAACCCTCATTGGTTAATGGATCATAATTATCATTATCAAAAGTACTAGTATCATAGTATATAAGGTTATCAACTTTTGTTAGATATCCTCGAATATTATAACTAAAATTATTGAATATTTTTTCATAAATTAATTCTAAAGTATTTGAATCCTGGTGTTCAATTTCAACTGTTTGACCAGAGGATTCTAAAACTTCATCTATTTTTGGTGCTCTAAAGCTTTTAGAGTATTTACCTTTAAGCATTGAACTAGGGTTCAATTTTTTTTCTAAGCCAAATGACCATGCTTCGGAAGAACTATCCTTCGAGAATAATTTAGCATTAGTTAATGCATTTGAGGTATCAACTTCGTAATTATGAGATCTATAACCTATTTCAAAATCAATAGTTGGATTATATGAAATTTGAGAAATACCCCAAAAATCATAAGTTAGTTGTTCAGCTGTGAATTTTGTTAAAGATGGAGATATTCTCTTGTTAGAATAACTTGCATCATAGTAATCAAAACCAAAACTAGAGTATATAGATTTTCCCATAATTTCAGAGGTATTGTAAAAGGCTTTATATATTTGATAAGTTTCATAATCATAAATATTGAAATAAATTGAAGATCCATAATCATTCAATGCATTAACTTCAGTATCTTTATAGCTAATTGAAAAATTTGAATTAAAATCACCAAATCTTAAATTATTGTAACCATACTCATAGGACAAATTATCTTCATTCATGTATGAACCAGGATATTGAGGTGTTTTGGGATTAGATAAATAAACTGCCTCGGTAATTCCCCCAGGCAATTCTAAGTCTTCGTTACTAAACGACGTTGAGATATATTGTGTAACTCCATCATCAAAATTTTTAGAGGTTTTTAAAGAAAAATTTTCTAGTTTGTATTTGTTGTTATCTCTATATTGGTCGCTTCTAACATTTTTAGATGAAATCTGAAAAGAATATTGACCGTATTTTTTAGTAAAATTTAAGTTTGTAGACTTTTGATCAAAACTTCCAATATCTTGTTGCAAAATAAATTTATCGTCTAAAACAAAGTCTTTTTTAGTAATAATATTTACTGCTCCGGCAACTGCCCCATCTCCAAAAATTAGTCCGGCACCAGAACCTTTAATTACTTCTATTCTCTCAATTTGTTCTAAAGGTACGTTACCAAAATTAACTGAACCCATACTTATATTGTTAAATCTTTTTCCATCAACAAATATTGCAACATTTGTAGCGGCTAAATTTTCACCTCCAAATCCGTCAATTACTAAAGAACTTTTAGAACCATCAACACCCCCATAAAGAGAAATATTTTGAATACCTGAATACAAAGATAAAAGTTCTGGGATACTCTTAGCACTTGATTTAGAAATTTCTTCTTTTGAAATAATTATTCTTTTACTTCCTAATCCAAATTCCTGAATTTTTGAAGGATAAATAGTTATTCTAAGTGGCTTCGATTTTTCAGAATATGAAGAGGAAACTGAAAAAAGTATTAATATAAAAGATAAAATAAACGCACGTGTAATCATAATTGCCTCCAGCAAATAAATAAACCAAAAGAGCCTAAACTCTCACCTATTTAGTCGCTAGACGATATAAAACACGTGCCATCTACTCTACCCGGAAGCTGACAAAGCGACAATTTATGGCAGGTCTCCTGGCTTATGCATCATTGTTTAGGTAACCTTCCCAGAAATTAAATCCAGTGGTATATTTACCCTTACTCAGCATTTACAGTTGCGGGGACAGCTTTGGCATATAATTCATATGAATTACCAAATTCCCATTTTAAGCTTGAAGAAATCTTCGAAGCACCATAAACATTCTATTAATAGTTTAAATAATCTTAAAAATGCAAGCACTAAATTATATTTTTTAAAATGATAAAATTATCAATAATTGGAAATGGCTACACGGCTCAATTTTTGTCTAAAGAAGCTTTTAAAAAAGGACTACAAGTTTCTATAATTACAAGAAATATTTCAAAACCTAAAAAAAATATCTATTACTTCAACTATTATGATACTAAAAATATTGCATTAAAACTTTCTAAAGAAAATATCATTTCTACAGTCCCCCCAAATGAAGAGGGGTTAGATCCAGTTATCCAAGATTATGGAAAATCAATTGCATCAAATAAAAATAAAATTATTTATTTTTCGGCAACTTCAGTATATGGAGAAGGAGAAACAGATGAAGAAACTAAACCTGATCCTAAACATAACAGAGGTATAATCAGACTTAATGCCGAAGAAGAGTGGATTAAAACCAATCAAAAAACATCAATTTTTCGAATTGCTGGTATATACGGTCCTAAAAG
>QBZG01000016.1 GCA_003282435.1 SAR116 cluster bacterium AG-335-B03 | reverse complement strand
GTATTAAGAGGTGAAGAAAGTGCTTGGTATGGAAAAAACTGTATTGGTTCTAAAGCATTATTTGGTTTAATATCCCAAGAAGATTTAAATTCTACCCATAGAAGCAATGGAAAAACATTATCAAAAGCTATGACAGAATCTGGTGTAAATTTAGATCAGATTAGAAAATGTAACACTTTAATAAATAAAAATGAGGTTGAAGCTTTTATAGAAATACATATTGAACAAGGTCCTATTTTAGTGGATAAAAATTGGCCAATTGCTGTTGTTACTGGGATTCGAGGTAATTATCGTCATCACAAAATAAGATGTAAAGGCTCAGCTGGACATTCCGGTACTGTTCCAAGATATTTAAGAAAAGATGCTGTTTTTGCTGGTGCCGATTTGATAACTCGTATGGACGATCATTGGAATACAATAGAACAACATGGTGGTGATCTTGTTCTAACTTCAGGTATTTTTCATACAGATGTTGACAATCAGGCCATGTCTAGAATACCTGGAGAAATTTTTTTTAGTTTTGAATCAAGGAGCCAAGATATTTCAACTCTGGACGCATTAGAAGGATTATTAAGATCAGAATGTAAAACAATAGAAAGAGAAAAAGGAGTTTATTTTGAGTTTGACAATGTAATTAAATCAGATCCAGCTGAATGTAATCAAGAAATTGTAAAAAAACTTTTAGATGCAAGTGAGTCTTTAGGTTTTCCACGAGCTTCTGTTGCAAGTGGCGCAACTCATGATGCCGCTATATTTTCAAATCAGGGTGTAAAAACAGGAATGATTTTTATAAGAAATGACAAGGGATCGCATAATCCTGATGAGAGAATGGAGATAAAAGATTTTATGAAAAGTGTTTCAACATTAAATAAATTTTTAAATGATTATGAATAATGTATTTTAGTAAAATATGATTCTATTTTTAAAAGTTCATTTAATCATTTACTTGAATACTTTATATTGGGTAAATGTTAGTTAAGGGTATATTTTAAAGGGATCAGGTTTAAATATTCAATAGGCATGTTTAGATAAGGAAAAATTAAAAATGTTTTCAACAAGTTTCCATGAAAAAAGTGTTATTTCAAGAATAACCGCTAAAATGTTAATAGAAGTTGAAGCGGTAAGGTTTAGTGCTAAAGACCCGTTCAAATTTACTTCGGGTTGGGCAAGTCCGGTTTATATAGATTGCCGGAAACTAATTTCTTATCCTCGAGTAAGACATACATTAATGGATTTTGCAGCTTCCGAAATTACACGTAATATTGGGTTTGAAAGTATTGACTCAATTGCTGGAGGAGAAACGGCCGGTATTCCCTTTGCTGCATGGATCGCTGATAGAATGATGCTACCTATGCAATATGTCAGAAAAAAAGCAAAAGGATTTGGAAGAAATGCTCAAATTGAGGGTGATTTTGAAAATAACTCACATATACTTTTGGTTGAAGATTTAACTACAGATGGAAATAGTAAAATAAAGTTTTGTCAAGCACTTCGCCAAGCTGGCGCCAAAGTTGATCACACCTTCGTAGTTTTTTATTATGATATATTTCCACAAACAAGGAAAACACTAGAAGATATTGGCCTGCAAATGCATTCACTAGCCACTTGGTGGGATGTTTTGAAAGTAGCCAAGGAGTTTAATTATTTTGAAAATAATGAGATTGCAGAGGTAGAAAGTTTCTTGAATGATCCAATGACATGGTCCGCTGATCATGGTGGCGCCTCATCACTATCTGGATAGATCGTTTGTAATTTATTTTAATTTCGATTCTCGCCATGCAATGTATGATGTTGACCCAATTATTAAAAATCCACCTATCCATAATGTAATCTCAGGTTCTTCTGCAAATAATGCATAACCAATAAGAACTGACCATATGAGTCTTAAAAAATCAAAAGGTAGAAGCAAAGCTAGTTCCCCCTTTTCAAATGCAAAATTCATTATTGTTTGAGCTAAAGTTCCAGTTATGGCTATGAAGATTAAAATTATGAATTGTCTTAAATCAATCATTTCAAAAACAGGAAACGCCATAACAAAAGTGGCTGGAATCATTCCTATTCCAAAATAAAGAGAAATGGTAATTGCACTGTCAGTTTCTGTAAGTTTTTTTATGTAAATCAGACAAACAGACCATAAAAAAGAAGAAAAAATAATCAAAACGGCACCTAATTCAATTGAAATATCTGGTCGCATAACAATTAACGTACCAATAAAACCAATGATTAAAGCGCTTGTTCTTCGCAACCTAATTTTTTCTTTCATAAAAACAACAGCCAATATGGTTGTAAATATTGGCACAGTAAAACCTAATGTAGTCAATTGAGCTAGCGGAGTAGAAGAAATCCCGTAAAAAAAACATAGCATAGCCACGGAATTAGTTGTAATTCGTAGAAACTGAATTTTAGGTTGTCCGGTAATAAAGACACTTTTACCTTGTTGTAAAATTATTGGTGCCAGTACAAAAATTACTAAAGCACAACGAAAAAATGCGATCTCAAAAATATGTACTTCTTTTGATAAATATTTAACAGCACTATGCATAAAGACAAAAAATAAACCTGATATAACCATTAGACTTATTGCGATTAGTGGTTTTGGGAATTTATTTAATATACCAGCGAAATGCACTCAACATCCTTCATTATTAAACTAAGATGTATTTATACATTTTTTTAAAAATAAGTTTCAAACAATAGTATAAATAAAACTTCAACATAAAAAACTTGTTGCGGATCCAATAATGTAATCTAATTAATTAATTTAAAGATGAGCAAAGATCAATATAGTAAACCTAGAGAAACGTACCTAATGTGTATGCAAAATACATCATATAATTGTACAAAAAAATTAGATTTATTTCAAAAAGGTTGATTTTGAAGAAAAGAGAACTAATAGAGTTTGATTTACGAACTATAATTAAAGGTTCAAAAAAAAATGCTTTTGTCAAACTCTCATTATCAGAACTTATAAAAACTTCTAGAAGAATGTATGTAATCTTTGAGAATTATAAGTCTGGTGAAAAATTTAAAATTAATAACAATGATGAAAATATTCTTTTATTGAATAAAATCGAATCAGATTTTCAACAACTTAATTCAAAACTTTCAAATATACCAACACCCATAAAAGATTTACTGGATAGGAAATGGGAGCAAGAACCAAATTCTAAAGAGAGTACCGATGGCTCTACTGAACTTATTCTAAAAAAGCTTTCTTATTTACAAAAGGATTTTAAAAATTTAGTAAATATATTAGTGACAGACACTAAAAATGGAACGATTAATAATATAGATCCTATTCCGATAGCAATTGTACATAGTGCTATGACCATTTGGGTAGAAGTTTTAAAGAATAAATATAATTTAAAGAACAAAAAAATATTGAGTAAAAATCTTTTAATTTACTTAGAAAGAGTTTTAGAGGCATTTGGTTATGATGCTGATATTAAAAAAAGTTATTATAATTGGCACGAATTAAAAAATATGTCTTAGTATTATAAATAAAATATAACCTGGAGATTAAATTAAATGGGATCATTTCTAAGTAAATCTGAAACTTCTGACTTTCATAATAATGGTTATGTTATAGTTAAAAATTTTTTTAATGAAAAAGAAACGGAACTTTTACAGAATGCCTCAAGACAGGATCCAGCCATAAGGGATCATTTATATGATAGGAAAGATTCTGAGGGTTTAACAACAAAAATGATGGCATGGAACCATCCTGACGATAGTATTTATGGCGTCACGGCAAGATCAGAAAAAGTTGTTGATACTATGGAGAGTTTACTAGGAGGTGAAGTTTATCACTATCACTCCAAAATCACTGCTAAAGAACCTTATGAAGGAGGCGCTTGGGAGTGGCATCAAGATTATGGTTATTGGTATAATAATGGATGTTTATTTCCACTTATGGCAACTGTAATGATTGCTTTGGATAAATGTACTAGAGAAAATGGATGTTTACAGGTTTTATCAGGTTCAAACAACTTGGGTAGAATTGATCATGCATTGCTTGAGAGCGGACAAGTAGGAGTGGATCTTAAAAGAGTTGAGGAGGCAAAAAAACATCTAAATTTGGTTTATTGTGAAATGGACCCAGGCGATGTTTTGTTCTTTCATTGTAATACTCTCCATAGATCAGATAAAAATAATTCTCCTGATAGACGTTGGACGCTTTTATGTTGTTATAATGCAGCAAGAAATAATCCTTTTGTAGAGCATCATCATCCAAAATACACTCCTCTAAAAAAATTAACTAATGACGAAATTATAAAAGCAGGAGATAAGTTTTTGGATGTTAACGATGTTGACACGTTCTTAAAGAGGCCAACAGCACCACCTGAACTTTCAAAAAAAGGTGGAAAGTTATTTAATGGTTAAAGCGATTTGTTGAACTCCTTTTGAAGGTATAAGGATAAATCTCTATCATTCAAATTAGGTAAGGATTGATTTTTTAAATATTTCAAAACTTTGAATTGCATTGGTTTATCTAAACTTTTCTTAATTTCATATAAATATAAACTTTGCTTTATAGTTTGATGAACACGAGACGCTAACTGGAATGCCCTGGAGTTTTGACCGTCAAATTTAGTCATTATGAGATCGCAATTTGAATCATTGATTAGTCTTCCAAGCATAGGTTTCCAATCATCCTCTTGAATAGGCAACCCTTTTTTTCTTGACCAAGCCACTCCTCCAGCTGGAAAAATTGCAACAACCCCACCGTTTTTTAAAATTTTAATTGCTGTTTGTCTTGTCACAACATTATTTCTCATTGCATTTTTACTATTACTAAAATCAATAGGAAGAATATTGTCTGCAAGTATAGGTTCTTGTCTGAGAACTCCATGAGCAATAACTTTAAAATTTTCATCTAATGTTGAGGCAAACCAAGATAAAAAAACTCCATCTGCAACTCCAAAAGGGTGATTTGCTACTATAATTACTCCTTTTGATTTTGCTCTTTTAGGGATGGGATCTAATGAAGGTGCTTGAATACCCATAGAGTTTAATGCGTGTTTCCAAAGATCTGTTCCTCTTTTGTCTTGGCATAATGAAATAAAATTCTTATATCTTTTTTCAAGAGAAATCCTAGCTGATAAAAGTTCTACGGTATGAATTAAAAATCTGTGATGTATAGGTAACCATGATTCGGCATATGTTATTTTTACATTTGATTTAAACATATTTTAGCACTTCATAATTAATAATCATGATTCTATAATATTATAAATTTAATTTTCAATATTTATTTTCAAACCAAGATCATAAAAAATTTCTAACTATAAATTTGGCAATATAGGTTTAATTTCAGGAAAAAAATTTTCTAACTCATATCCTACATTTAACAAAATATCTTCCCTATATTTTCTTGTAATAAATTGAACTCCCAGTGGTATATTAGAAGCAATTTTATTTGTTGAAAATGTTAAACCTGGAAGTCCTAAATATGGAGGTGCAATTTGAGGAAGCATTGAATCAAAAACTAAATCAAAAGACTCAGGTGATTCTAGGTCCTTTAAGTCTGGAAAAGGTAAGTCACCAGTAACTGGACACAAAATCAAAGGGTAATTATCAAAGAAATTGTTCCAGTCTCTACTTATTCTTACCCTGTTTTGAAGGGCATCCATAAAGTTTTCTAAACTTGTGTCCGGACATCTTCTGGACATTTGATCATAAATAAAATTTGCATCAGGATCATTTTCTTTTTTTATGGCTTCTCCCCCGGTTCTTCTAAATTCTCCAAGCCATAAAGCAGCTTGAAATTTAGCGGCTTCTTGAAAATCTGGAGCTTCCGGTTCTTCAATTATCCAACCAATTTCTTCAAGATGTTTTGCAACATTCTTTAATTCTTCTATTATTATTGGATCAATTTTTAACCCTTTAATTTCAGTTATTAATGCTAATTTTTTTTGTGGTGCTTCAAATGAAAATGGTACAGGAGCCCACCATGGATCGTCATAATCCTCGATACTCATAGCTTTTAAACCGAGTTCAAGATCTTTGATTGATCTAGCAAGTGGACCAGAAACAGCCATTATTTGTCCACCAATATGTCTGTCTGGGGTAGTATAATTTATCATTGGGACACGACCTAAACTAGGTCTCAAACCATGTATACCACAAGCATAAGCAGGGTAACGAATTGACCCAGCAATATCAGTACCTTGGCCAATGGCCCCCATTCCTGAAGCTGTGGCAGCTGCGGCTCCGCCTGAAGAACCACCTGGTGTTATATTCTTGTTATGTGGGTTAAGGGTATGTCCATGTAAACTATTTCTTGTGAACCAGTGTATACTAAATGCCGGTGTGTTTGTTTTACCTACAATTAGTGTGTCAGATTTCTTTAGATTATTAACAACAGGGCTATCTTTTTTTGCAATGAGATCTTTTTGTATTCTTAAACCATTTGTGCTTGCGTAACCTATTTGATCTGTATTTACTTTAACAGTAACAGGTACACCTGCAAGTTGTCCCAAATTTTCTTTGTTATTTAATTTTTTATCTAATGAAAGAGCTGTTTTTTTAGCCTCATTAAAAGTATCTATAACTATTGCATTAATTTTGGGGTTTGTATTTTCAATATGCTTTATTGTTTCGTTACAAATCTCAACTGCGGAAACTTCTTTTTTTTTGAATAACTCTGTTATTTTAAATGCTGGTAGTTTCCAAATATCATTCATTATATGATGCCTGCAATAATATTTTACGATTAAAAAAATAATAAATCATAAATCTATCCTAGAACAAAAGTGATAAAATAACTTTATTTTTTTTTAGTATTAGTAATAATGGTTTGTAGGAGATAAATTGAGTTCATCCATTATGGTGATAACACCAAACATCTCAGAGCTTGCATGGTGCATAAACTTACAAAGCTAGAAACTGCTAAAAATAAATTAATAAAATTGATTAGTTCTAAAAATTGTAAAACTAAAGTATCGGTTAATGAAGCTACTCAAAGAATAAATTATAATCTAATCAAAAGTACAATAAATCTTCCAGAAACACTTAATTCTGCTGTTGATGGTTATGGCATATTACACAAAAGTTTAATAAAAAACCCTAAAACTGAATTTGAAGTAGTGGGGGTGGCAAAGGCGGGTTTTCCTTTCAATAATAAAATTAAAATCAATCAGGCTATTGAAATTTATACAGGATCTATCTTACCCAAAGGTGTTGATACTGTGGTTATGCAGGAGAATTGTAAAAGAAAAGGTTCAAAAGTTATAATAAAAGAAGATATAAAGGTAAAACAAAATGTTAGGCCTATTGGCGAAAATCTCAAAAAAGGCGAATTAATTGTCAAAAAAGGTGAAATTTTAAATTCATCCAACATTGGCCAGTTGTCTGCATCAGGCATTAATAAAATTGAGGTATATAATAAAATTAAAATTTCAATTATATCAACAGGGAATGAGTTGATAGATTCTAGATTTAGTAAGATTATTAATGGCCAAATTTATGATTCAAATAGACCAATGCTTAAATCTTTATTTCAAACAAATAATACTGAAATTATAGATATGGGTATTGTGAAAGATAATAGATCAGATTTAGCA
The DNA here is from genome assembly GCA_003282435.1 of SAR116 cluster bacterium AG-335-B03. Taxonomy (GTDB): domain Bacteria; phylum Pseudomonadota; class Alphaproteobacteria; order Puniceispirillales; family Marisalimonadaceae; genus Marisalimonas. Next base: position 23,860 of record QBZG01000016.1, on the reverse strand, counting down.
TCTAAGTATCGAGACTGTCTTTCTAAAAGTGACGTAGTTATATCTACAGGTGGTGCCTCTGAAGGTGTTGAAGATCATACCCAAAATGCATTGAGAGATATTGGAGCTGAAAGTTTAGTTTGGCAATTAGCCATGAAACCAGGCAAACCAATGGGTATTGGGATGATTCAAAAAAAACTAATATTTTGTCTTCCTGGAAATCCAGTTGCTGCATTTGTATGCTCTAAATTATTAATCAATCCTATCATAAATAAACTAGCTGGTGGAATTAACCTAAATCCAGTTTTTTTCAAATTACCGGCGGGATTTGAACATAAAAAAAAGATAGGTAGGACAGAATTTTTAAGAGCTAAAATAAATAATAGTTTATCTAAATCAGAAATAATTTTACATGGCAGAAAAGGAGCAGGTGTTATTTCATCACTTATTGGAGCGGATGGTTTAGTTGAAATACCTTATAACAGTATTGAAGTTAAAAAAGGCGAATTATTAAAATTTTATCCATTTGATCACAGAAGTATCTAAATCAAATGATTTAAAAAAATTATTGTAAAGAATATTTATGAATTAAGAAATTTGTTATTGAGTTTATATTATTTAAATCAAGTGACGGTATTGTAGTGACTTTTTCATTGTCGGAAGCTATGGCAAATATGTTTTTATCATTCTTAAAAAGGAATGGTTTATTAATAATAGATCTATGAACTTCAAGCTTCGGAATGTTTTCATTTTTATAGCCCTCTATAACTATAATGTCACATTTATTAACAGGTTCTTTAGAAAACATTTCCAATATTTTGAACAAGCTTTTTTCTTCATTTTGATCATTTTCTTGAATTAGGGCAAACCTCTCTTTGGATGAAATAATTACAGGTTTTGCTCCAGCTTTTCTTAAGTTGTAAGAGTCTTTTCCTGGTGTATCTATATCAAACTTGTGATGAGCATGTTTTAGAGTGCCCACATTGATACCAATTTTAGTAAAATTTCTAATTAATTTTGTTGATAAAGTTGTTTTGCCTGATCCAGACCAACCTGCCAGCCCAAACAAAGGTGGTAATTTGCCAAGGATTTGTTGAGCAAGTATAAGATCTGGAGGTGCATTTAAATTAGTAAAAGGATCAAAGTCTGAATTTTGTATGTTATCAAAGTCAACATAAGCAATCTTAAGTTGAGCTGTGAAAATATCTATTTTTCTAACACCTTCATTTAGAGCACTTTGTAATTTTTGATTAATATCTGATTTCCATAAAGCAATTACTGGATGATTAAACCCTCTTGATTTTGCAACCACCAAATCAACTTCTGGTGTTATATTCTTTGCTTTGACCATAGATTGAACTAGATTCTTAGGAAGAAATGGAGTGTCGCACGGTAAAGTCAAAACCCAATCTTGATTTATTTCCTTTGCCCAATTTAATGATGCTAAAATTCCAGCTAAGGGCCCCAAGTGACCTTTGATGGGATCCTTAATTATCTTGTAACCAAACTTTTGAAAGCTATCAAAATTTGAATTTATATTTAATGCAATAGGTGCGACTTTGCCTGATACTTTTTCTAAAACATAAGATAAAAGTGGTCTATCTAAAAGATGGATTAAAGCTTTTTCTTTACCACCCATTCTTCTACCTTTGCCTCCCGCTAAAATGACACACGGTATTATTTCGTTTAATGTTTCCAAATTATTCAACCTTCAGTAGATTAAAGACCTTTGTGCAGACACTACGTCTTCATTCGCAACTGCCTTGATGTCAGTATCAAAATTTACCCTATCTACACCATTTGCAATTATCATCCTCTTACCTTTAGCTCTTCCAATTAATGTAAGACCAGCTTCTCTAGCAAATTTAACTCCTGATTCGGTAAAACCTGACCTTGATATTAATATTGGGATTCCCATTTGAACTATTTTTATAACCATTTCTGACGTAAGTCTTCCAGTGGTATAAAAAATTTTATCATTTGCATTTTCTTTATTTAAAAACATCCAACCAGCAATCTTATCTACGGCATTATGTCTTCCGACGTCTTCAACATAAATTAGAGGTGAATCTTTTTGGCACAACACGCAACCATGAAGGGCTCCTGCTTTTAAATACAAGCTTGGTCTTGTATTAACTTTTTTTGAAATCGCATAAATCCAAGAAGTTTTTATTTTTGTTTTTTTATCAAGATTAACTGATGAAAAATCATCCATTATATCTCCATAAACCGTACCCACTGCACAGCCACTTGTTCTGATTTTCTTTTCCATTTTTTTTTCATAGTTTGTTTTTCGTTCAGTTCTTACGATCACAACTTGGAGGTCTTTGTCATAATCAATTCCTGAAATGACATCATCTCTCTTCAGCATATTTTGGTTAAGCAGATAACCAACTGCTAAAAAGTCAGGCATATCACCTAATGTCATGGCGGTGACAATTTCTTGTTTGTTAAGATAAATTGTTAATGGAATTTCTTTAACGACTGGCAGTTTAAGATTTTCACCAGATTCATTTAAACACTCGATTGATTCAGTTAGATTATCATTTTCTAAGTTAGGTGAAATATAAAACTCTTTATTGTTTTCCATAGTCTTACCTTTTATTTAAGAGTTTGTTTTGATGCCACCCAATTAATGAATTCTTGAGATTCATTTGATAAATGATCGCATAAATTTAAGTATTTTATTAAAAGCTCTTTCCCAAAAGGAGTAATATGTGTACCTTTATTTCCCCCTTTTTTTTCTAAAACAGGTGTTGAGAATGCTTCTTCTATAGTTTTAAGAAGCATAGTTGCTTTTCTTGTACTCATACCCATTTCTTTTGCAGCTAATCTGATAGAACCTTTATTAGCAATTAAGTAAAACAGCTCCATTTTCCCAGCACCAATCATATGACTATTAATATAAACTTTGATCTTAACACCATTTTTATTTTCATTTACTTGTCTAGGTGGTAAGGAAGAATTTTTTAAATTTATAGATCTATTTTTCATTAACTAATTATATAGTATAATGTAAAAATACACTAAATATTTATTATGGAAATGAACTTATGTCTGAATACTTTACAACTCATGAATTATCAGAGTTTCTAAGAATTAAACCAAGAAAAGTTTACGATTTAGTTTCTACAGACAAAGTTCCTTATTCAAGAGTAATGGGTAAATTATTGTTTTCTAAATCTGAAATATCAAATTGGATTTCTGGTGGAAAAAACAATATGTCTAATCCAAAAAATCCACCAAATATATTATTAGGAAGTCATGATCCTCTTTTAGAATTAGCAGTCAAGCAGTCAAAATCAGGAATTGCAATGTCATTTGACGGAAGTACAGAAGGTTTAGAAAGATTTAAATTAAATCATGGTATAGCTTCTGGGCTTCATATTTATGATAGTGATTTGGAAACTTGGAATGTACCAATAGTAAAAAAATGTCTAGAAAAACAGGATTTTGTTTTAATGGAATGGGCCAAAAGGGATAGAGGTTTAATATATAAACCAAAAGAAAAAAGCAAAAAAAATTCTATTTATGAATTCATAGGTCAGAGACTTGTTACTAGGCAAAGTGGATCTGGATCTGACAATTATTTCAAATATATTTGTAAAAGAGAAAATATTAATGTCTCTGATTTTATTGGCACTGAAGTCACCTACACTGAAAATGACGCTGTTTCACTTATTTTATCAGATAATGCAGATGTAACTCTTGGTCTTGCATCTGAGGCTAAAAAACATCAGTTGGAATTTCTTCATATTGCCACTGAAAGATTTGATATTGTTGTAAATAGAATTTCTTGGTTTGAGAAACCTTTTCAAAGACTTTTGAGTTTTTCTAGATCTGATGATTTTTTAAATACTGCTTCAAATTTTTTTGGTTATAATATTAATGATTTAGGAACTGTACATTTCAATAATAAATAGGCAAAAAAATGTTAAAAGAAATTGGTAAGGGGTTGTTAGGTGTTGCAATAATACTCACTCTGTTTTTTTTCTTTTTAGGGGCCAAAACATTTATTTTCACTTCTTTAGTTTAAGTTGTTAAATGATTGATAAAAATTTTAAAAGTAATTAGCCTACAAAATAAGAAAATCAAATTAGATGTTTTACCTGAAATTGGTGGAAGAATAAGTAGTTTAATTTGTGACGATTTTCATGTTTTACGTCCAATACCTCTCCATGATGTAAAGTCTATTCATTTGTTTAAAGGTGGAAGTTTCCCATTAGCTCCATTTTCTAATAGAATTAAAAATGCAAAATTTAAATTTAATGGATTGGAATATAATTTAAACCAAAATGCTTTTCCTCATGCAATTCATGGTCATGGATACTTAAGTGAATGGAGCATTTTAGAACGATCAAATTCTTCTGTCATTTTAATTTATCAACATTAAGCAGATAAATTCGGTTGTCCTTGGTCATATGAAATAACTCAATCAATTTATTTGACTGCATTCTCATGCAAAATTGAACTAAAACTTATGAATAATTCAAAAAACATCATGCCTTATGGATTTGGAATACATCCATTTTTCAATTTTAATGATAAGGTTAAATTAAGATTGAATGCTTCAAGAGAATGGGAAGGACAACCTGAAGATTTTCCAACTAAAACTAAGCCTATAGAAAATAACTTTAATTTTAGAAATGGAAAAGCATTATGGAATAATGAAAAGACAGTGTGTTATGAGAATTTCAGTGGAAAGGTTCAAATTATTTGGCCTTAATAAAAAGAAAAAAATTACAATGAAAGTGGACAAAATTTTCAATCATTTAATTGTGCATGTTCCAAAAAGAGAGGAATATTTTTGTATTGAGCCAGTAAGCCATCCAACTGACGGCTTTAACTTAATACACGGAAAAAAAGAAAATATAGATTGTAAATATCTGGAACCAAATAAATACATAAGTGGTTTGATAGAGTTAGATATAGAACAATAGTTTTTATCCAAAAAAGGGAAATTGAATTCTTTTAACTCCAGGAACTTTTAAAGCAAATATTCCGCCTGCTAAAGGTTGTTTTTCTTCTGTTCCTATAGTTATATCTTTCCCAATAGAAGTAACATAAATAATGTCTAGATCTTTTCCTCCAAAGGCAATTTTAGTAGGTTTTTCTACTGGCATTTTTATAATCATATCAACTTTTCCTTTTGGAGTAATTCTTACTATCTCACAGCCAGAAACTCCAGCCATCCAATAACAGCCGTCAGTGTCAACACACCCTCCATCTGGCCTTCCCGCTATATCATTGGTATCAAAGAAAACGCGTTTGTTAGACCAAATACCCTCATCCAAATCATAACCATATGCCCATATAGTTCTTACCCAATCAGCACTATCGGAAACGTATGCTATTTTACTATCGGGTGAAAAAGCCAATCCATTAATTACGTTGAAACCACTCATTATTTTCATAACATTTCTATCTGGATTAAGACAATAGAGGTTTCCTTTTGCCCCAATATTCTTGTTTGGACCCTTAATTGGCATTGTTCCTACATAAAATCTTCCTTTCATATCAACTGTCCCGTCATTAAATCTATTTTCTAAGACGTGACTTTCAGGATTATTTATAAAAGACATACTTTTATCATTTTGCTTTAATTCAAAAAAACCATCAGTAAGAGCTAAAATAATATTAAGTTTTTTTTATTGCAAAACATCCAATTGGTTTACCAACATCGATAGTTTTATTTTTACCATTTATGGGATTATACTTGTTAAGTTGGCAATTATTGACATCAACCCAGTAGAGATTTTGGTCGACTATTGACCAAATAGGACCTTCTCCTAAATTTGCTTTTATATCTAACACGCAATCTACGTGAATATTATTCAATTTATTTTCTCCAACATTACAAAAAATTAAATAAAATAACTGTTTTATCACCCTAGGTAAAGTTAAGGATATAGCAGGTATAAAATTAGAATGTTAATTGTACCTTCATACTATTTTCTTTTTCATCCATTGCAATTTTGAAGCCTTGTTCAGCATTTTGAAAAGGAATACTGTGAGTAATAAGAGGTTTAACATCAATTAGTTTCTTTTTCATCATTTTGACAGCTAACTCAAACTCCGAATGAAATCTAAATGATCCTTTAATATTCAATTCTTTAGTTGTCACGGAAACTAATGGCATAAAGATATCCCCTCCTAATCCTAGTTGTATAAGAGTACCTTTTGGTTTTAAACACTTAATAGCATCATTTATACCTGAGGCAGAGCCAGAACATTCAATTGCAAGATCAAAATAACCTTTCCCAACTTGAAATTTTTCAATTTCAGGATAGTTTTTTGAAGTATTTATTACTTTGTCTGCTCCTACTAAATTTGAAAATTCCAGAGCCTTATCTGAAATATCTGTAACTAATATTTCTTCTGCTCCTGCACGTCTGGCTGATAAAACACCAAGTGTCCCAATAGGACCAGATCCAATTATTAATACTTTTTTTCCAAATATATCTCCTGCTTGTTTTATGGCATGAAGACAAACTGCTAGCGGTTCTGCCATTGCCGCTTCTTCTGGTGATAGACCGTCCGCTGCCACACATTGATAATCCTCCGCAATTAGTCTTTCCCTAAAAGCGCCTTGAATATGAGGAAAATGCATTGCAGAGCCATAAAATTTCATGTTTATGCAATGGTTCTGGTTGCCTTCTAAACAGAACATACATTTATTACACGGTCTAGATGGCGATACAGCAACAAGTTGTCCAATAGATAAGTTAGTTACTTTTGATCCTAATTTAGTAACATGGCCAGATACTTCATGTCCCAATACCATAGGCTCCTTAAGCTTAATGTGGCCAAACCCACCATGTTTATAATAGTGGAGATCAGTTCCACAAATACCGCCGGTTGCAATAGAAATTTCAACTTGATTAGAAGACAATTTTCCCAATGGATAATCGTCTATTCTTAAGTCCATAGCCCCGTGAATCTTTATTGATTTCATATCTATTTTCCCGCATTCGAAATTAAGATTTTAAAGTTAAATTTTTGAAAGATGATTAGCAATATTTTTATTATTTATATATATTTTACTTTTATTTTACTTGGAGATAGTGAATGAGTTCTGGAACAGAATTATTTAACCTAAAAGGTAAAAGAGCTCTTATAACAGGTTCATCTCAAGGAATAGGTTTCGCTTTAGCCAAAGGACTTGATGAAGCTGGCGCAGAAATTATTTTAAATGGAAGGAATAAAGAAAAATTAGATAAAGCAGCAAAAGCTCTTACCCCACAAAATAATTTGCATCAATTATCTTTCGATGTTACTGACAAAGATGAGATTGATAATGTTATTAATAAATTTGAAAACGAAATAGGTTCAATTGAAATATTAGTAAATAATGCTGGAATGCAACATCGAACACCGCTTGAAGATTTTCCATCTGAAATATTTGAACAATTATTAAAAACAAATATTTCATCCGTTTTTAATGTAAGCCAAGTAGTGGCAAGGCATATGATCAAAAGGGGATCAGGAAAAATTATTAACATTGCGAGTGTTCAAACTTTATTAGCAAGACCTGGTATTGCTCCTTACACAGCAACTAAGGGTGCTGTTGGAAATCTTACTAAAGGAATGGCAACAGATTGGGCAAAACATGGACTTCAATGTAATGCTATTGCTCCAGGTTATTTTGATACACCTTTGAATGCCGCACTGGTGTCTGATAAAGATTTTACTTCTTGGTTAAAAAAAAGAACACCTGCAGGTAGGTGGGGCAAAGTTGAAGAGTTAGTTGGTGCTAGTATATTTTTAAGTTCTGATGCATCTAACTTTGTTAATGGGCACATACTTTATGTCGATGGCGGTATTACCGCCTCTTTATAAATAAAATACAAAAAAGTCTTCAAGCATATTTTTGAGAACTGGAAATTTGCATATTTTGCCCTTAAAACAGTTTTGAGATTCTTAATCTGCATTAGGGAAAAAAAGTTGTTTTCCCTTCAATTTAAAGTTTTTGATAACTTTTTGCCCTCTTTTTGATAAGAGCCAACTAATAAACTTGTCAGCATTTTTAAATTTTACATTTGGACATCTTGATGGATTAACCATCGTAATTCCATATTGATTGAATAAAGTTTTATTTTTTTCAGTTATAATACCTAAGTCATTTTTATTATTAAAATTAATCCATGATGCTCTGTCACTTAATGTATAAGCCCTCATACCACTTGCTAAATTTAGAGTTGTTCCCATTCCAGAACCTGTTTCTCTATACCATTTTCCTGAGAACTTAATTGGATTTAACTTAGCTGTCTCCCATATACTTATTTCTTTATAATGGGTTCCTGAGTTATCACCCCTTGATATAAAAATTGAGGATGTATTATAGATTTTTGTAAAAGATTTAATAGGTTTGTCAGTTAGGTTTATTTTAGCAGGATTTTCTTTTGGGCCAACTATGATGAAATCATTATACATTAAATTGTATCTCTTAAGGCCAAATCCATTTTTAACAAATTGTAACTCTCTTTTTTTTGCATGTACTATTATTACGTCTCCGTCACAATTAGCTGCATTTTTCAGTGCAGCGCCAGTGCCAACAGATACAACATGAGCATCTACATTTGTTTCTAATTTAATGATTGGGAGTATGTACTCGTAGAAACCAGAGTTATAGGTTGAAGTTGTTGATTGAACTATTAAAGAGTTGTCTCCTAAGCAGATCCTTGGAAATAATAAAAACGAGAGAACAAATAAATTTAGTCTAAACATATTTTGCTAACTTATATAACGAAAAAATTGCAATTATTGTAATTTTCACATAAAATTGCAATATAAAACATAATTAATCAATAATAATATGAATATTTTACTTGAAGCATTTGCGAAATCATTTGAGTTAGTATTTTCTCTTAATGAGGATTTATTTGAAATATTACTACTTTCTCTAAAAGTGAGCGGTATTTCATTACTTCTTTCTTGTTTAATTGGTTTGCCATTAGGAACTTTTTTAGCCATCAAAAGTTTTTGGGGTAAGGACGCATTTTTAGTTCTATTTAATACTATGATGGGGTTACCGCCAGTTGTTGTTGGATTAATTGTTTATTTACTAGTTTCAAGGTCTGGGCCATTCGGCTGGCTGGGCATTTTATATACTCCAACTGCAATGATAATCGCTCAGATGATATTAATAACTCCAATTATAGTTTCGTTAACCTCTCAAATTATAGAAGAAATTAGTCAAGAATATAAGTCTCTTTTTGCTTCTCTGCTAGTTCCATCTCATAAAGCGATCATAGCGTATCTTTTTGATGCTAGATATTCGATGCTTACTGTAGTTTTAGCTGGATTTGGTAGAGCTATATCAGAAGTTGGAGCTGTTGTAATTGTAGGTGGAAATATTGATCACTTAACTAGGGTTATGACGACAACAATAGCATTAGAAACTTCTAAAGGTAATTTGTCTCTAGCATTAGCTTTGGGAATAATTCTTCTATCAATTGCATTAACTACAAACTTTATTTTAATTCGTCTAAAGATTAGTGCGAAAAGAAGAATGTATGTATAAATCTAACAAAAAAAACTTAATGAAATTAACTCCCATTGAAGTTATTGATCTATCAGTTTTATTAGGAAAAGATTTAATTCTAGACAAGGTTAGTTGTAGCATTAAAAATAATTCTATTACAGCAGTAATTGGACCAAACGGTGCAGGCAAAAGTATATTTTTACAGACCATAAATGGATTAACAAATATAGATAATGGGAAAATAACGTTTAACAAAATATATAACAATGATGAAATTAGAAATAAGCAAGCAATGGTTTTTCAAACTCCAACTTTGTTAAGAAGAAATGTAAAATCCAATATGGATTTTGTTTCTAATGTTAAAAATAAAAATGGTGAAATAGTTATTAAAAATATTTTAAAAAGAGTTGGATTAGAGGGATATGATGATAAACCTGCACGCTTACTTTCTGGGGGAGAAAAACAAAGACTTTCTCTAGCAAGAGCTTTATTAATTGAGCCATCAGTTCTTCTACTTGACGAGCCCACTGCAAATTTAGACCCATTTTCATTGAAATTAATAGAAGAAATTATTCTAGAGGAGAGTAACAAAGGGGCTACAATTATACTTACTACTCATGATATGGCTCAAGCTAAGAGACTAGCATCTGATATAATTTTTTTTAATAAGGGTAAAATACTAGAGCAAACAGATGCAAATGCATTTTTTAGAAAACCTTTAACTAAAGAGGCAAAAAAATATATCAATGGAGAAATTCTTTTATAATTATTCAACAAGAATTGTTTCAGCTAAGTTTGCCCAGTATTCAGCACCAATTGGTAATAGTGCATCATTGAAATCATAATATGCACTGTGAAGTTTTTCTGCATCCTCACCTGCCCCAAGCCAGATATACGCTCCTGGTTTCTCTTTAAGCATATATGAAAAATCTTCAGAACCCATTGTTGGAGTTTCTTTAACATTGATTGAAGCTTCACCAAAAATATTTTTAAAAATTTCAGATGCTAATTTTGCACTTTTTTTGTCGTTTATTGTTGATGGATATCCTGGCCTAATTTCAATGTTAACTTTGCAGTTAGAAATTGCGCACGCGTTTAATGCAACTTTCTTAATCTTCTTTAGCATGTCATCTCTTATGATTGTATTGGTTGACCTCAGGGTTCCTCCAATTGTTACTGTATCGGGTATTACATTAAAAGCTGAACCACCTTCAATTTTAGTAAGTGATAAAACAGCATTTTTAAAAGGATCTAATTGTCTTGAAATTAAACTTTGAAGAGCTGTAATAGTTAAACCGGCAGCTACCATTGGATCATTAGAATATTGAGGCTGGGCTGCATGCCCTCCTTTTCCTTCAATTGTAAAAATAATTATATCTCCCCCAGCCATTGCAAAACCCTCATGAATGACAGCTTGGCCTAGAGGTATTCCTGGCCAATTATGTATTCCCCAGACAGTGTCAATTTTAAATTTTTTAAAAAGACCATCATTAATCATTGCCTTTGCGCCTGCGTTGCCACCTTCTTCTGCTGGTTGAAAAATACAATAAACTGTTCCATGAAAATTTCGTGTTTCTGCTAGGTATTTTGCTGCACCCAATAACATTGTTGAATGACCATCATGACCGCACGCATGCATAGATCCTTCATTTTTGGATGCATAGGGTAAATTAGTCTTTTCTGTCATAGGAAGAGCATCCATATCAGCTCTTATTCCTATTGTCTTTTTGGAATTACTATTTTTACCTTTAATAATTCCAACAACACCAGTCTTACCAATACCTTGATGCACTTCTATGCCAAATTCACTTAGCTTCTTTGAGATAAAGTCAGAAGTATCTTTTTCTTGGTATGCTACTTCAGGTTTCTCGTGGATACTATGTCGCCATTCAATCATTGCGGGAGTTATTTGTTCAATTTTTTGCTTGATATTCATTTTTTATACACTCAATAATTAGGTATTATTTTAAAATTTGGAGCTTCAAATGTCTGATAAGATCCTAAACGTTGAAGGAGATGAAGGTCAATCTATTCCTTTAATAATTGATTCCCCTCATAGTGGCACTGAATATCCATTAGATTTCAATCATCAAGCAGAACCCGCAAAACTAAGACAAGCTGAAGATACTCATGTTAATGAGTTATATGAATATGTTTCATCTATTGGTGGGGTTTTTATAGAAGCTAAATTTCCAAGGTCATATATTGATCCTAATAGATCAGAAACCGATTTCATATTTGAAGATTTAAATGAAAAAAATAACAGTATTAGTGAAATAAAATTTAATCCCACTATTAAAAGTGAACTTGGCATTGGTTTAGTTTGGATAAAAATTCCTCCAAATGGAGAGCCAATGTATAAAGATAAAATTACATTAAAACAATTAATGGATAGAGTTAATATATATCATAGACCATATCATAAAATACTTAAACACACACTAAATGAAACTTATAAAAATTATGGAAAATTTTACCATATAAATGCTCACTCCATGCAAAATCAAGCTACAGCAATGTCAGATCAATCACAGGGTACAATAAGACCAGACTTTGTAATAGGAGATAGAGAAGCAACATCTTGTCATAGAAAGTTTACAGACCTAATTGTAGATTTTTTGAGGGGTTTAAACTACTCTGTAGATATCAATTATCCATATAAAGGTATGGAACTAGTAAGAGCATATAGTAATCCTTTGCAAAATAAGAATTCAGTTCAAATTGAGGTAAATAGAAAATTATATATGAATGAAGAAACAAGAAAAAAAACAGACAACTTCAAAATTTTAAAAAAAGATTTAGAAAAACTAATTAATAAAATAAAAAAAGAAATTGATGAGGGTTACTTATGAATGAGTTAGGTTTACAAAGTAAAAAAAATAACTCCTTACCTGTAATAGAAGTAAAAGATCTTAGAGTTCATTTTAATTTAAAAGATCAAGTGGTTAAAGCTGTTGATGGAGTATCATTCGATATCAAAAAAGGAGAAACAATTGCTATTGTTGGGGAATCTGGTTCAGGTAAATCTGTAACTGCATTATCACTAATGAGACTTGTTGATTTTTCAGGTGGAAACATAATTTCAGGAGAAATTAATCTAGAAACTAAAAATAAAATAAATCTAGATTTAGCTCAACAGAGCCAAGATCTAATGAAAGATATTAGAGGTAATGATGTTTCTATGATTTTTCAAGAACCCATGACATCGTTAAATCCAGTATTCACAATACGAATGCAAATGACTGAAACAATCTTAAAGCATCAGGGAAAAACTAGGGCAGAAGCTCTCGAAATAGCATTGGAAATGTTGAAGTTAGTTAGAATACCTGAGCCTGAAAAAAGATTAAACCAATATCCGCATGAGCTCTCAGGGGGTATGAGACAAAGAGTCATGATAGCTATGGCATTAAGTTGTAAACCTTCTTTACTAATTGCTGACGAACCCACAACTGCGCTTGACGTTACAATACAGGCTCAAATACTGGATTTAATTAAATTGTTACAACGTGATATAGGAATGTCGGTAATTTTTATTACTCATGATATGGGAGTAGTTGCAGAAATTGCTGATAGGGTTGTTGTAATGTTTGCTGGAAAAAAAGTTGAAGAAGGATCTGCATTAGAAATTTTCAATAATCCACAACACCCTTATACAAAATCATTGCTTGCAGCCGTTCCAAAATTAGGAAGTATGAAAGGTAAGTTATTACCCGCAAAATTTATGAATGTAGATATAAATTCATCAGAAAATCAGCAATTAAAAATAACAACTCAAAATAAAATAATTGAAATAAAAGATACTGTAAATCGAGTTTCCAATCCGTTACTTCAAGTTAGAGGATTAACAACAAGGTTTTCTATAAAACAGGATTTTGGAACAAAAAAAGGTAATATTCATGCTGTTGAAAATATTGATCTTAGTTTGCAACCTGGAGAAACTTTTGGGCTGGTTGGTGAAAGTGGTTGTGGAAAATCTACAACTGGAAGAAGTATTATAGGTTTAACATCACCAACAAGAGGAAGTGTTGTTTTTGAGGGGGTAGAATTAACCAACTTAAATAATAAAGAGATGATTCAATACAGAAAACAAATGCAAATGATATTTCAAGATCCTTTTGCATCTTTAAATCCTCGTATGACAGTTGGACAGATAATAGCTGAACCTATTTTAGTACATGGATTAGACGAAAAATTGGGATCAACTGAAAAAGTTATGCAATTGTTAAATCGTGTAGGATTGAACGAACAATATGCCTTGAGATTTCCACACGAACTTTCTGGGGGGCAGAGGCAGAGAATTGGGATTGCAAGAGCACTTGCTTTAGAACCAAAATTAATTATTGCTGATGAAGCTGTTTCCGCCTTAGATGTCTCCATCCAAGCACAAGTAGTTAACTTGATGATGGAACTTCAAGAAGAATTTAGCCTGTCTTACCTCTTTATAAGTCATGATATGGCAGTAGTTGAAAGAGTTAGTCATAGAATAGGTGTAATGTATCTAGGTGAGATAGTTGAAATTGGTCTAAGAAGTGAAATTTTTGAAAATCCGCAACACCCATATACAAAAAAGTTAATGGCTGCAGTGCCAATAGCAGATCCCAGTAAAAGAAAAACAAAGTTAAATTTGATGAGCGACGAAATTCCTAGTCTTTTAAAACCACATGGTTATGAGCCTGAAAAAATAGAAATGGTAAAATTGAGTGAAGACCATTTTGTTAAACCGTTTTAAGGAATGATTAATTAACAATGTAATTTAGAGATAAGAATTATGAATGACCCAAGACTAGATTATGCTAATGAGTTCCCGGTAGAATTAACTGCTCCTGACATAGTAAGTTATAAAAAATCTAATACAGGAGTCGATTATATATTATCACTTGATAGCGGTATGAGTGGTCCTCATGTTTTTATATCTTCAATAGTACATGGGAATGAGCCTTGTGGAGCTATTGCTTTAGATTGGTTTTTAAAAAATAATTTTAGACCTAAATCAGGTAAATTAACTCTAGGTTTCATGAATGTTGAGGCTTATTTTGCTTTTGATCCCAAAAATCCAAATAGAACTAGATGGGTTGATGAAGATTTTAACAGATTATGGGCAGATGGTGTCTTGGAAGATACTACCAGAAAAAAGACTAGTGAATTTTTTAGAGCTAATGAAGTCAAGAGCATAGTATCACAAGCTGATTATTTATTAGATATTCACTCAATGCAAAAACCATGTATTCCACTTATGATGGCGGGAACATTAGAAAAAGGTATTAACTTTGCTAAATCTGTTGGAATGAGCATGCCTATTATTTCTGACACAGGCCATAAAGAGGGGATGAGAATGAGAGATTACTTGGACTTCTCAAGAAAAGAGAGTAATAAAAATGCACTCCTAGTTGAATGTGGTCAACATTGGGAAAAACTATCTGAAAGAATAGCAATCGAAACTCTGATAAGATTTCTTAGAAGCACAAGCACTATGGATAAAAAATTTGGTGAAGAGTTTCTAAATGAATTAAAGCCTAAAAAATTTCAAAAAGAAGTTTATCGGGTAGGAGAAATTATCACTATAAAGACAGATAAATTTAAATTTTCTAGTGACTGGCAAGGCTTTGAAGTTCTAAAAAAAGGGACTGTTATTGGTAAAGATGATCAGGAATTTGTTTATGCTCCATATGACGAAACAATTTTAATAATGCCTACTAAAAGGTTATTCAAAGGTAAAACGGCTGTTAGGCTAGCATATAGAATTCAAGATTAAACAATTATTTATTTTTAATGAAGTCTAGGATTAAACATATCTCTTAAATGGTCTCCAACTAAGTTTATGGAAGCAACGGTAATAAGTAGCGCCACACCAGGAAAGATGCTAATCCAATAATCACCGCTATACATATATTCAAATCCATTGCCAATAAGAAGACCTAAAGAAGGCTCTGTAATAGGTAATCCGAGCCCAAGAAAACTTAGCGTTGCTTCCAATGAAATAGCATGAGCTGTTTGAAGAGTACCAACAACAATTAGCGGTGCCATACAATTTGGTAGAATATGTTTAAACATGATCCTGGTATTACTAAAAGCCAAACATCTCGCTGCATCAACATATTCTTTATTTAACTCTACTAAAGCACTCGAACGAGCTGTTCTTGCATAATAGGCCCATTGAACTAATATTAATGCAATAATAGTTTTTTCAACTCCTTTTCCAAAAGCAGCTAGAATAATCAGAGCAACTAAAATTGAAGGAAAACTTAGTTGAATATCAACTATCCTCATAACTACAGATTCGTATTTTCCTCCAAAAAAAGCTGCTGAAATTCCAAAAAAAGATCCAATAATAAGAGCAAAAATGCCTGAAAGTACACCAACGCCTAGACTAACACGTAAACCATAAAATATAGCAGAAACCATATCTCTTCCAGCTCCGTCGGTGCCAAGTAAAAAATAATTCCCAGAAAAGTCTTCTGAAAAAGGGGCTAGCCTACTGTTCATTATACTTACAGTATTTAGATCATATGGGTCAGTTGGTGATACTAAAGGTGCAAAAACAGCAACAAATAAAATTAACATAAAAACAATTAAAGATACTACAGCAACTTTATTGGATGAAAAATCTTTCCAAAACTCTTTGATTTTTTTTATTTTGGGGTTCATTGACTGTCACCTTTAATTCTCACTCTAGGGTCTAAAAATGTATAAAGAATATCGACAATAAGGTTTAAAAAAACAAAAAATGTTACAATGATCATCAGATAAGCGACAATAACTGGTCTATCTAGATTATAAATTGAGTCAATGATTAGTTTACCCATTCCAGGCCACGCAAATACTGTTTCAGTAACAGTTGAAAATGCGATTAGTGAACCAAATTCAAGTCCAACGACTGTGACAATGGGAATTAGAATATTCTTTAGTATATGTACTAAAACTATTCTTTTTTCAGACAAACCTTTTGATCTAGCAAAAGTAATATAATCTTGAAGAATTATTTCTCTTGTTCCAGCTCTAGTTAAGCGGATCACCGATGAAATTTTAAATAATGCTAAATTCAAAGCAGGTAGAAAAACGTGTGACAACCCATTTAAGGTAAATAAAGAGCTGTTAATCCCTAAAAAAGTACCAATTTCACCTCTTCCAGTTGATGGTAACCATCCAAAATGGACTGCAAAAATCATAATAAAGATAATGCCTACCCAAAATGTTGGCATTGAAAAACCTAAAATTGAACCACCCATTATTATTTTGCTAGTTTTACTCTCTGGCTTATAGCCAGCATAGATACCAAGAGGTATTGCTATGATAAGTGAAATAAAAAGAGAAAATAATGCTAATTCTAATGTCGCTGGCATTCTTTGAATAATCAGTTTCAATGCTGGTTCACCAAAAATAAATGAATCTCCAAGATCCCCTTTAAAAGCATTTACTAAGAAATACCAATATTGTTCTGTAACAGGTCTATCTAATCCTAACTCTCTTATAACTCTTTCTACTTCGGCTTGGTCAGCTTCGGGGTTAATCAGCATTTCAACTGGATCCCCAACTAGATTAACCCCCCCAAATACCAAGAGTGACATTATAAATAATACGAGCACACTTTGGGCTAATCTTGTAAATATAAAAGGGGTCATGTTTTCATCATTAAATTAAAAAAAACCAGAGCAGTTATGCTCTGGTTTAAATTGTTCTAATTACTTACAGTTTACGTAAGTTGCAATAGTTCTCTCATCTGTTCGAGGAGTGTAGCTACAGCCGGATTTAGATGCCCAAGTATTCATTTGATAATGTATTGGGATAACACCATAATTTTTACCTACTGCTACTTCTGTTGCTTCAGCAAGAAGTTTTCCTCTTGCGTCAGAATCAACGGTTCCAAGAGCTTCTTGAACTAGTTTGTCGACAACAGGATCAGAATGTCTTCCTCTGTTGGCTCTTCCCATTCCTATAGACTTATCATAGGTATGCAAAAGTGCTCTCAAAGGAGATGAAGCTTCTCCGGAACCAGCCCCCCAACCAAGAACCATAAAACTGAATTCTGGACTTTTATTAGGACCACCACGTGATGCTCTTTTGAAATAGACAGCTTTTGGCATTGTTTCAACTTTTGCTTTAATACCAATTCTAGAGAACATTTGAGCTAAAGCTTCTGCAATTTTAGCATCATTAATGTATCTATCATTTGGTCCGTGAATTGTCATTTCAAAACCATTGCCATAACCAGCTTCCTTCAAAAGCATTTTTGCAGTATCTGGATCATAAGGATCAGGTTTCATTATTGTTGAAACTCCATGAAAACCTGCGGGTAATAATTGGCCCGCTTTAACAGCTATACCTTCCATTACCTTCGCAACCATTGCGTCACGATTAATTGCTAATGATAAAGCTTTCCTGACTCTAACATCCATTAATGGGTTTTTAATTTTTCCGCCACCAATGGCAGTGATGTGAGGTGAATCTTCTCTGAATTGGTCCATATGTAAATAAATAACACGGTTAGATGGACCACTATTTAATTTGATTGTAGGATTTTTTTTCATTTTTCCAACATTCAAAGGAGGAACGTTGTCAATAAAATCAACATCCTTTGCTAATAGTGCTGCTATTCTGGCTGGACCAGATTTAATAGGCTTAAAAAGTACATTTTCAAACTGTGCCATTCCAGTACCTGCTCCATGATAATCTTTATTAGCTTTTAGGACAATCTTATCACCAGGCACCCATTCAACAAATTTGTAAGGCCCAGTTCCTATAGCAGCTTTTCCACTATTGTAGTCACCTGTAGTAGCACCTTCACCATTTTTCTTTGAAATAATCTTAACAGTCATTATGTCATTAGGCATTAGAGGATAGGGCTTTTTTGTTTTAATATGTATAGTATGACTATCTATTTTAATAAACTCTTTCCCTTTTAAATAAGTACCAAATCCTGATGGAGATTTTGGAACATTTTGTGCTCTCTCAGCAGTAAATATAACATCGTCAGCTGTAAAATCACTGCCATCATGAAATTTTACCCCTTTTCTAAGTTTAAATTCCCATGTTGTATCATTTATAGGCTTCCATGACGTAGCTAAGTCAGGATAGTGTTGTTGGTTTTCGTCTGATCCAACTAAAGTTCCGTAAATATGTGTTGCGAAAGCATTATTAGGACCAAGATTATGGTAATGTGGATCAATTGAGCTAGGCTCAGATTTTAATCCAACAGTAAGATCTTTTGCCAAAGCCATAGTAGACAAAAGACAACTTATCATCACTATAAAAAGTCTGTTGATTAATTTCATTTTTCCCTCCTGAAATTCTATATTAAAAAAAACTTTGTAGTAAAAATGGAATAGAGTCAAAATAAAAGATATAGGTATACCTTAATAATACCTTTAACTTTTTTTAAACTAATTCATAGAGTAATTTTATTTTAATTTTTGGAGTTAGCCACTTGCATTTTACAGAAATAATAAATCAGTTGCCACAATTAAAAATATTTAAGGACAACACATACAATATACAAATTTCTTACAGATACCAAAAATTTAATGAAGAAATTCCAATATTATTTCTACATGGATTTAATGGAAATAGTAAAAGTTGGGCATATCAATTTGATTATTTTAAAGGTAGAAGATCAGTTATAGCTATTGACGCGCCAGGTTTTGGTCAGTCTGATCCTTCAGATTTAGATATGTTGTCTATATCAAATGTTGTTTATAACTTATTAAAAAGTATAGATGTTACTAAGTGTGATCTAGTTGGCCATTCAATGGGCGGAATGCTTGCTCAAATAGTTGCATCAAAACATAACAAATTAATTAATAAGGTAATTCTATCTTGTACTCATAAAGGTTATGCGATGCCAATAGGAAGTTCTTTGAGAGATCCATATAAATTAAGGCTAGAACAGCGAAAACAAATGTCTAATAAAGAATTTGGTCAATTAAGAATCCAAAAAATGTTACCTGAATTAAAAAATCCAGAGATCTTCAATTTTTTATCTTTAATAAGTGAAGAAATTACGGAAGGTTCTATCAAATCTGGTGGAATGGCCATGCAGACCTTAGATACAACAGATTATTTATCAAATCTTAAACAAGATTGTCTTATATTAAAGGGTTCAAAAGACATTGTTGTATCTAAAGAACGTTCTTATCAGTTAGAAAATTTATTGAGGCACGCAAAAATTAAAGAAATACCTAATGTTGGACATGCACCTTATTGTGAAGATACAAAATCTTTCAATACCGAAGTGGAAAATTTTTTCCAATAATGACTGCCTTATCAAACAAGCCTTTTACCTTATATTTTATCAGTAATACAATTGCTCTATTAGGCCTTTGGATACAAAAAATTGGAGTTGGTTGGCTTACATGGGAAATTACCGAGTCAACTTTTTGGACAAGTTTTGTTACTTTAGCTTTGATGGCTCCAGCAGGAGTTATAGGTCCTCTATTTGCTGTTTTTGCTGAAAATTGGAATATGAGAACAGCAAGTATTATATTGAAAGTGCTAATGTTTATGACTGGAGGTATAATCTGGTTTTTGCAGTATTTAGATATGCACTCGCTTTTTACTTTAGCTTCTTTATCAATCTTACAAGGTTTATTAAGCGCATGTTATCATCCAGTAAGACTGGTTTTTGTGTCTATAGTTGTTCCTAGAAATTTGTTATCTAGTGCAGTAGGGCTTAATTCAGCCTCTTTTAATGGATCCAGAGTTGTAGGGCCAGCCTTTGCCGGTGTCACAATAGCTTTGTTTAACCTCGAAACAACTTTTTTTGTTGCCATGCTTACTTATATTCCACTCATTCCAGTTTTAATTTATATGCCGCTTAGAGATCGAGTTAAATCCTCAAGTACACACGATAATTTTCTCAAACGTTTGTTAGAGGGTGGAAAAGTAGCATTGAAGACTCCAATTATAGCCAGGGGTTTATTTGTAGTTTTTATCAGTGCATTCTTTGTACGTGGAATGCTTGAGATACAACCTACTATTGCAGGAGAAATTTTAGATAAAGGTAGTATTGGATTGTCTTTAATCACAGCAACTGCTGGATTTGGGGCTTTACTTGCTTCTATCTGGATAGGTTTGCGAACTAATACTGAAGTAAAAATTGAAACTAAATTGGTCCCAATGTTAACTCTAGGACTAGTAGTAAGTTTCATACTTGGTTTTATCTCAGAAATGTACTTAATGGCATTTGCTTTTACAATTGTTGGCTTTACTACGACAGTTGTAGGTATTGGCACTCAAACAGTTATACAATTAAAGGTTGATGAAATTTATCGAGCCAGGGTTTTAACTTGGTGGTCCAGTGTTTCTTTTGGTTCTCTTACAATTGGGGGAATATTGTTGGGTCTTGCAGGGGAATTTATCCCTCTGAATGTTGGTATGATGATAATGCCAATTCTAGGATACCTAATATTTAAATTAGTAGTGTATTCTCATTTTAAAAACAACTTTATGTAGTTTTTTTTATTTTAGCTTCCCTTTTAAAAATATATAAGCCTGAAATAGTTATTATAATTCCACCTAATATTGTAGAGAAAAATGGATATGTATTCCAAATCAAAAAATCAAAAATTATTGCCCAAATAATTCCTGTATAATTAAATGGACTAACTATTGACGCAGGAGCTTTTTGAAGAGCGTAAGTCATTAATAGTTGTGTTAAAAAGGCAGAAACGCCTAAACCAATAAATAATAACATGACTTCTATAGATGGCGGTTTCCAAAAAAATGGTTGAAAAAATGAAGTTACGATTACGCTGACTAACATAAAAAAGAATACTGTTTTAACTGGATGTTCAGTAGTACCAAGCAATCTTAAAAAAATAATGGTTGTAGACCACATAAGAGTTCCAATTAACGCATAAATAGAGGCTATGGCAATTTGTCCAGTTGGATTTATAGCTATGATAACACCTAAAAAGCCAATAAAAATTGCCGTCCATCTACGCCAACCGATAGATTCTTTTAGAACAAAAATTGCAAAAATACATGCAAAAATAGGGACTGCTTGAGAGATAACAGTTACATCTGCTACTGGAAGTCTTTGAAAAGCTAGGAAGAACATTATATTGCCAATAAGACCTGCAATCCCTCTAAAAAAATGTGTCTTTGGTTTTTTGGTTTTAAGAAAATTAAATCCACCTAATTTGTAGATAATAGGTACCAATAAAATTAAAACTACGATCGCTCTTGCAAAAGCAATTTGAACTGGGTGGTATTCTATACCAATTAACTTTGCTTGGACACTCATAATAGTGACACATAAAACAGCTAAAATCATAGCTGCAATAGCTTTAAAATTGTCGTTCAAGTTTTTATAAATATTAACTATTCGCAATTTATTTTTGGTTTCGCATATCTGTAAGCTTTTGTGATTCTCTTAAAAAGAAAAAACATAAAAAAGCTGATAAAAAAGGGTATAGTGCTGATAATCTAATAGTAAACAATAAGTCATATCCTAAGTCCATTGCCAAAGCAAATGGCATTGCTCCAATAGATGCACCTACGACTAGAACCATTTGACCTGTTCCTTGGATACTTCCGACATGAAGTCGACCAAAATATCTTGGCCATATATATCCAAATAATGCTAAATTAAAAGCGTTATTAATTCCAAAAATTACCGAATATATTATTGCAAAAGTGATGTTTGATGAAAAAGTAATAAAAATTAAAGATGCAGTTGTTACTAGAAGAGATGTTCCAATTACATTATGTGTTTTAAATCTGTCTAAAAGTTTTCCGGCTAATGGGATAAATATAATCATAGTAATCATGGTAGGTATAAACAACGCAGCAGCTTCTCTACTCGGGAGACTAAAATACTGATTTAATATTGTAACTTGGAAAAAATGGAGGGCAGTTACTAGAGAAGATATAGAAAAAAAAGAAAATGATAAAATATAAAAACTTTTTTCTTTAAGTGCCTCATTTAAATTTAAACCAAAAATTTTAGTGTTTTTATTGATTACCTTTTGTTTAATACCATCAGGTTTTTCATTAACATCTTCCGGTTTATCAATAGCTAAAAATATCAATGGTGGAAGCATTAAAATCCATGTAGACAAACCTATAATTACCCATGCATTTCTCCAACCATAATGTGTAATTAAAAAGTCAGAAATAAGTGGATGTAATCCCATTGAAAAAGCAAAACCTAATCCCATCAAGCCAAGTGCGATACCACGTTTTTTATCAAACCACTGGGTAATAATATTTGCCGAACCCAACATTAAAGTTCCTTGACCAAAAAATCTTAAAAAACCAAATGCGACGGCTAACATTAAAAAGTTTGATGCCGCACCAAATGCTAAACAGCCAATACCAAGAAATATTGTTGTATAAATTAGGATTATCCTAGGCCCATACCTGTCAACTAATTTTCCTATTTGTGGAAGTAAAAAAGCGGCAAATAAAGTTGCAATCATGTAGGCAGTTGTAATAGATGTACTAGAAATTTGTAAATCTTTAGATATTACTGGAATAAAAGGGCTGAATGTATGTGATTGACCGGCACCACTAGTGAAAATACCGAGGCTGCCAATCCCAACAATTGTCCAACCATAAAAAAATTTGTGATTAACTTTATTGTAGATCAGTTTGTTTATATAAAACATCTCAGGATAATATAATAAATTAATATGTTAATCATTATAATATTTTCTTATTTATGATTTAAAGCCTCTACATACATGTCAAGTGCCTCTCTAAGCGAACGGTTTTGATTAACAGTTTCTCGTGTTTCGTTTGCAATTGGAGTTTTGTTTGCCAAAGACATAATATCTGCAGATCCTTGATGGAATTTTGGTGTAACTCCAGCATCAGAAAATGTATTGGCAATTTCATGCATTTCACCTTCCCATCTTGCTGCATCTAAGGGAATTCTTGGGATCATTCTTTCCATGGCGGATAAAATGTCAGGTTTACTATATTTTAATTCGTCAAAATACTCAGAAGATAAACCTAGCTTATGAGCGGTTGTTAATACAGCAGCGTGAAGTGCAAAAGTACCTTTTGTTGCACTAGCATAAACCATTTTCATAGCTGAGGCTTTTCCAACTTTCTTTCCTAAATCTTTTATTACAAAACCTTTATTGTGAAGAATTTTTACTGGTTCAGTATTAAGTCCTGAAACATATAATCTTGTTTGACCCTTTTCTACAACCGGGTTAAAGCCAATAATGCCAGCATCAACAAAGTTGCAATATTTACTAGAAATTGTGTTGTTTATCTTTTCTGCGGTTTTTGGAGAAATAGCATTACAATCGACGTAAGTAAGATATTTTTTTTTCTCTAAAATTATTCTGTTAACAATACTTGCCTGTCTAATTGCGGCTTCGGGAGGTAAAATAGAAAGGACGACGTTAGAAAAGTTTACTACATTTTCAATTGTTTCAACATCTTCTATCC
>QBZG01000015.1 GCA_003282435.1 SAR116 cluster bacterium AG-335-B03 | reverse complement strand
AATGGAAGCCTGAACTACTGCAAAATCTCTTTGCATAATAGAATCAATCATTAATTTACCTATTCCAGGCCAACCAAATATCGTCTCAACAATAACAGCTCCATTGGCAATTGCAGCAGCTTGATCACCTGCAACGGTAATAACAGGCAACAATCCATTTCGAAGTGCGTGCTTAAAAATAACTTCTTTTTCTTTAACACCTTTAGCTCTTGCTGTTTTGACAAAGTCTGAGCTAAGAGCAGTAATCATTGATCCTCGAACGACCTGCACCAAAAGACCTAAGGGTCTTATCACTAAAATGCCAATTGGCATTATCCAATATGGTAATCCTCCTATTCCAGATGTTGGCAACCATCCAAGAGAAACAGAAAAAACTAAAATTGCTGTTATTGCTATCCAAAAATCTGGTGCACTTGCAGCAGTAAGTGAAACCACTCTTGAAATCCTATCAAAAAGACCATTAGGTTTATATGCGGCTAATGAGCCAATTAGTATAGCACCTAATAAGGCAATGGTCATTGCTACAGCAGCTAATGAGAGAGTGACTGGAATAGCTTCTAAAACGATATCAATTGCAGGTCTTTCTTTTCTTAATGAATAACCAAGATCACCCTCTGATAAATCTTCTAAAAATCTACCAAATTGAGTATAAATAGGATCATTAAAACCATGTTTTTCGGAAAATTCTTTTCTTACCTCTACTGGTGCATCAATAGGTAAATATAAATGCCCTGGATCACCAGTAAGACGAGCAAGAAAAAAAACCATTACAAAAAGTCCGGTAATGGCCAACAAACTTGATAATATTCGTTTAGATAAATATTTTCTCATATAAAAACATTAAATTAGATTTTAAATTCCAACCAGAATTTTATCTGGTTGGAATAAAATTTTTGAGCTTAATTAAATTTAACCTGAGAAATCTGAATTTCACTATTTGTTGAAATAGTTGGTGTAAATTTAATTCTTGGGTTTACACGTGAAAATCCTACCATATGAAACATTTGAACATCTGGAATTATTTCTTCATGTAATTTCTTTTGAGCTTTACGCCAGGTGTCTCTTCTTTTGTCACCTATTGCAGCAGTGGCTTCAGTTATCCAGGCATCTACTTGTTTGTCACATGTAGTGGATTGCGCTCCTTTACATGCATACTTATTAAACATTGAGAAAACAGCGTCACCATTGTTATTATCATGTTGGCTTTGTTGCAAGGCTGGACCTCTATCTTCAGCATATGGCCTACTTAAAAAATTCAACCAACCAGCAGTTTCCATCATTTTAATTTTAATATTAAAGCCGACCTCAGTAAGCATAGCATGCATAGCTTCCATTGCTTCTGTTGAATTAGGATAAATACCCAATCTTCCAATTAATACAATCTCTTTGTCAACTGGGACACCATCGGCTTTAGCTGCCTTAAATAATTTTTTTGCTTCTGCTGGATTATACGGCCAAGGCTTTAAGGTTGGATTATGCCCATTAATGCTAGGCACAACTATCTGGGTCATTTTAACAACGCCTTCTGGAAAAATAGTGCCAGTAAGTCCATCCAAATCAACAGCTAAATTCATCGCCTTTCTAACCCTAATGTCATTTAATGGAGCTCTGGTCATATCAATTCTTAACCTTGAAGTTTCTGAGTTAAAGTAACTGAAGTCCATTTTTGGGTCATTTGCATCTTGAACACCAATGCTAGCTGCAATATCAGCTTCGCCAGTTTTTACCATCGCAGCTCTAACTGCAGACTCATTTCTCCAAACATATGTTGCATTTTCGACCTCTGGTTTATCACCCCAATATCCATCAAATCTTTTTAAAGTTACAGATTGACCTGGTGTCCAGGTATTAAAAAGATATGGACCTGTGCCTTTGGGATCACGTACACCTTTAGCCTCTTGAGTATTTGGACTTACCACTGTCATTGTACCCATCATAGCTGGCATTATAGGTTGCGGTGTTTCTGTTTTAATAGAAATAGTATGACTTGCTGTTGCAGTGGCTTTTAATTTTATATTACCAAAAAACTTAGTTCTAATCTCACAATCATACTTAGGGTTTAAAGCACGATTTATTGATTTCACAACAGCTTTAGCGTTAAGATCCTCACCATCATGAAATTTAATCCCTTTACGAATATTAAATTCCCAAGTGAGATTATCTGTCTGTTTCCAAGAAGTAGCTAATCTAGGAGTTACCGAACCATCGGCTGGATTTATTTCCGTAAGGGTTTCAGTTACATTTTGTTTGACAATTTTCCCAACTACTGATCTTGTTGCTTCACAAGGATCAACAATATCTGGCTCTTCAGCAATTACAATTGTTATATCTTTTCCAGCAGAGTAAGCCGGAGAAAGTAAGCTACCAAATGCCAAAATAGCGGCAGATGAAATAGCAAGTGATAAACTTTTAATTTTCATAATTTATTTCCTCCCAAAGTTTATTTATTAAAGTTAATTTTAAAATTTTCCTCCTTTCTTGACATAATTAAAGTTACATTTTTTAGTTAAATACTTTTTCTAATTTTTGAAGAGTTTTTAAATGCTTAGGTTTTGGCTCATCGCCAAAACTATATGGCCAATTCGTGTAAGAAACTTCTCCGACATAAATACTTCCTTTAGTGTCAACTGCTAAACCGTGTGGAGCTAAAAATTGACCTGGTTCAAAACCTGGGCCATTTTTACCTCCTAACCGAATGATTAAATTTCCTTTATTGTCTAATATGCTTAATCTAGGACCTAAATTTTGATATTTTCTATTTACTAAAAGACCAGGACCAAGCTCTCCTACAATACAAACTGGACATTTACCTCTAGGCATAAATAAACCACAAGGTCGATGAAGATTATTCCACTGGGTTTCGTATTTACCTTCAGTATTAAAAACCTGAATTCTATGATTTTCTCTGTCAGCCACATAAATCCAGCCATCATCATCTGCAACAATATTGTGCACTAGATTAAATTGACCAGGACCTGAGCCAGGTTCACCAAAGGTTTTGATTAATTTTCCATCTGGTGAATATTTATGAACACATGCATTTCCATAACCATCAGATACAAATATATTATTATCTGGACATAACGCAGTGTGTGTACATCTATGAAATGGTGAGTTTGACATGAATTCAGCAGGATTTCCTGGAACACCAATTTGAAAAATTAATTTGCCTTCAGGACTAATTTTTTTAACCGTATGGTCACCATCATCAGTACAATATATATAATCGTCTGGGCCGATATGAATACCATGGGGTCTAGAAAAAAGATCATCTCCCCAAGATCTAAGGTAGTTACCGTCAATATCAAAAATAATCATTGGACGTTGTCCGCGATTGAATACAAAAACCTCATCTTTGCTATTTACAGCAACACCAGCAACATCCATAAAAGACCAATTCTCTGGAAGTCTGCCCCAATTATCTACAACTTTATATCTATATTCTCCATCACCTAGAAATACTGACAATATAATACCTCCACATAAAATTATCATGTTAAAGAAAAGAATTGTCTATATTTAAATATGGGTTATTGATACTATAATTGTATCAAAATCATTTTTTATTATTTGAAGCTAAATTAGATATTAAAAAACTGGAAAAGAATATAATCAAAGCACCTAACAGAGTTGATGCACTTGGAATTTCATCAAAAAAAACAAAAGCAAGAGTAGATATTATGGGCAATCTTACAAAATCGAAAGGAGCTAAATAACTTATATCAACCATTGACATAGCTTTTGTAATAAAAATCATATTTAGAACCCCAATCAGTCCTTGTATTGTTAAAAGAATAAACATTTCAAATGAGGGAGTAGTCCAAAAAAATAAAGCAGGAATAAATGCTAGAGGGACTGTGCATAAAAGATTCCATACTGTAAGAGTATCAGGTTTATCTTTATCAGACATTTTTTTTAAGATTAATTGTATACATGCACTTAAAATAGCCCCTATTAAAGCCCAATATAATGCAGGCGGAATATAATCAAACCCAGGCTTTAAAATTACTAATATGCCAATAAAACCAATTAATGAAAAAATTATGTGATTTTTTGCTGGACTCTCATTTAAGAATAAAATAGAGCCAAGGATAATAAGAAGTGGAGTGATAAAAGAGATAGATACAACGTCTGAAAGTGAAGCAGACTTAAAGGCAAGAAAAAAAGAAGTTAAAGCTAATATCTTTAGGAAAGCTCTGACAATATGGAGATATTGATAAGAGGATATAAAAACACTTTTATCTCTCAGAAAAATTGGAATGATAATTATTAAGCCAAATAGACTTCTATAAAAAACAATTAAAAATGGGTGAAGATCAGACGATAATACCCTCACAACAATGCCGTCTATGGCTCCTAAAAAAGAAACACATATTGCTAATATTGTTATACTGAAAATTGATGATGTTTTCATTTATTACAATTAAAAATTTTAAAATTTATTATTGCTAACATAATTCAAATAATCAATTTAATTGACTTACAATTGATAGTTTTATAGTATCAATCATTATGGTTTTATTTTTATGAATACTTCGATTTCCATAGAGCAATTAAAGTGTTTTGTGGCTGTTTCTAAAGAATTAAACTTTAGGAAAGCAGCTAAAGTTTTAAATATGTCTCAACCACCAGTAACCCGACACATTATAAACTTGGAGTATAATCTTAAAACAAAATTATTTGAGCGAAATAGCCGTTCAGTAAAATTGACCAAAGATGGTACACTATTTCTTACACATGCTACGGAGATTCTTTCAAGAATTGAAGACGCTTCAAAAGTCATAATGAGTAGTAAAAATAATTTGGGTGGTACTATTACTCTAGGTTTTGTTCCATCTATGGCTAATGATATTTTGCCTTTAATTGCAACTCAGCTGGGTAAAAAACTTCCACTAATTAAAATAATTTTTAAGGAGTATATGAGCTATGAACAGGTTACAGCACTAAATGCAGGTAATCTTGATATTGGTTTAACTAGATTACCTAAAGATCTAAATTCTTTTAATTATTCAAGGGTTGTAAGTGAACCATATTTTTTAGCGGTAAATGTAAATAATCCATTATCAATTCAAAAGAATTTAACAGTAAATGATCTCCATAATATTGATTTTATTATGTATGATGCGGTTGTTGGAAGATATAGCTTTGAGCTACTATCCTCTTTATTTTTAAACAGTGGAGTAAAACCTAATTTTGTACAATATGTAAGTCAACCAAGTGTTTTTTTAGGACTTGTGAAGGCTTCTTTAGGTGTTGCTTTATTAGCAAGCTCTTCAAGACAAAACTCTCCAGAAAATGTAATTTTCAAAGAAATAAAATTACCAGAATGGGTCCGGGCGGATGTATATTTAGCAACAAAAAAAGAGCCCAAAAATAAATTAATTCCAGAAGTTTATAATTGTATTATGGAAGCTTTATATAAGGATCAAAAAATTTAGTACAAAACTGAGAGTTGTAATTATTTATTAATAATTGAATAATATATATAATTTTAATTTATTATGAAATCACTTATGAAATCTATACTTATCACAGGGGCAGCATCAGGAATAGGAGCCGCCATTGTAAAAAAAACAGCATCTAAAAATATATCCTTTACTTTAACTACTAAATCAAATAAGCAGGGTTTACGATTAGTTTCAGAGTATGCAAAAAAAAAAGGTGCAAGCGTTAGTTCTTTATGTGGAGATTTAACTAATAAAAAATTTCTAGAAGATTTAGTGAATTTAGCAAGGAAGGAAACAGGTAATATAGACCAATTTATTGCAAATGCTGGCTATGCTAATAAACAAAAATTTGGTGAATTTGATAATGATGAAATCAATCAATCCATTCAAACAATGGCAACATCTTTTTCAACAATAATAAATTTATGTATAGAAGATTTTAAAAGATCTAATAATGGAAGAATTATAACTATTAGCTCCTTTGTAAATAAAAATATTGGATTAAATGATAATATTTTTCCCGTTACAGCTGCTGCAAAAGGAGCTCTTGAGGGACTAACAAAAACTTTGGCATTTCAACTCGCTAAACATCATGTAACAGTCAATTCAATATCTCCAGGATATACGCAAAAGGATGGAAGTCATTCTGCATTATCATCATTAGAATGGGATCAAATAATTAGCAAAATACCAATTTCCAGACTTGCAAAACCTGAGGAGGTTGCTAATTTAATTGCATTTTTATTATCAAAAAAAGCTTCATATATTACAGGACAAATAATAAATATTGATGGTGGCTTGTCACTTATTTAAAATTATAAACTAAATCTTTTAGGAGAGAATGGGTCAGCATTGATACTAGTCTTCTTATTTTTTATCATTTCACTTATAATAACTGCAGATCCTGCTGAAGTAGATAATCCAATGTGATTATGACCAAAATTAAACCATAAATTTTTATGCTTAGGCGCTTTACCAATCATAGGCAAACTGTCAATAATAGTTGGTCTTGATCCTAACCAAGGTTTATTAATTAATTTCTTATTTAAGGGAATAATTTTGCGTAATTTTTGAATTGATTCATTTATTTGAATTTCATTTTCAACAGCACCTAAAAAAGTTAATTCTACACCTGAAGAAACTCTGACATCACTACCATTAGAGCTATAAACAAATCCTCCTTCTACATCATGAATTGCTGGATTTATAGAAATTTTCTTCTTTGTAGAAAAATGATGGTGATATCCCCTTTCCCATGCTAACGGAATATTATAGCTTAAATTTGAAAGTATATTTTTAGACCAAGGCCCAGTCGAGACAACAACTTGATCAAAGTAATATTTATTTTTATTAGAAAAAATAACCCATTTATCTTCTATATATTTTAAATCTTTACATGACTCCTGAACAAACTTACCACCAGACTTTATATAATAATCAAAGTATTTTTTGGATAATTTCAATGGAGACTTAACCCTTATTGAATTTTTAAATAAAATACCTTTAAAAAACTTTACTTCTAAATCTGGAAATTGTTTTTTTATTTGAGTTGTATTTAGGGTTGTATATTTAGCTTTGTGTTTATTTAAAACTTCTAGTTCAAGAGAATATTTTTTATAACTCTCATTTGTTTTGAACAATTTCAACCAACCAGGTTTTGAAATAATATTATTAGAATTTGTTTTTTTAATTAATCTTTTATGAGTATTTAATGATAAAACTTGTAACTCTCTTAATGCCTTTGCTGCAAATTTCATATGGTTTTTATGACTAAACATTAGAAAACGAAGAACCCACATTAATCTTGAAAATATGAAGGATTTAGAATATCTGAATGAAGTTTGATTTTTAAAAATTAATTGAAATAATGATTTTAATAATTGAGGATTATTTATAATCATTAGAGATGAGTCTGTAATAACCCCTGCATTACCGTACGAGGTTTGAGAACCTGGTTCATTAGGATCCATTAAAGTAACAGAATATCCTTTTTTAATTAATTCAATACTAGTACAAATTCCAACGATGCCCGCCCCAATAATTAAAATATTTTTCATACACCTAGTACATCTTGTTTGGTTAAAATATGTTGGCAACAATAATAATTTATTTTGATATTTATTTTAACATTTATGGAATTTTCAACAACAAAACTCTCAACTGCTTTTCTTAATGCTGAATAATTTAGACCCTCAATAATAATTGCCTGTGATACAACTTTGTCATCCAGTCCTTGAGAAGATCTGTATTTTTTTTCTTCTGTCTTCATTTGTCCAAAAGTATTATCTCCTAAAAGAACGTGCATACCAGTGACACCAACTAATTTTATTATTTGTGGAATAGACAGCTTTAATTTTTCTACATTAAATTTATTTTCAATATCAAAGTCTAAAAATCTTATAGTTGCTAAAAAACTAGAAAAACCTATAGATTTACTAGCAATTACACTACAAACTGTTCTTGTTGGTGATATGTAAGATGACAAAATTTCCTTTGTCCATTTTGTAGGATTATTAAGTCTTTCTAAATAGTTTTTAGAGACAAATATTTCCTTTTTTTCCGCCTCATACATCATGAAATACTTGTCTTCTATGTGAGTGCCAGGCTCTCCTTGGGCTCTAAAACCTCTCAAAAATCCAGGTAACGAAATCCTTTCTGGCATATGCTCCATACTATGCCATTGATTATAGTCAATCTCCTTTTCTTCAAGAACACCACCCCAATTTACTAATACAGAAGTTCCTATTAAACCCATTAAGTTAAATCCTTATTTATTTAAATCATATTGAATATATTAATTTTTAAAATATAGAGAAAAATTACTTCTTTTTAGATTTTTTTCTTTTTTCTTTTAATTTATTTTTCTTCGCATTTCTTTTCAATTCTGATTTACCCTTTGTCTTAGATAGTTTTGAAGACTTATATTTTTTACTTTCGAGTTGATTGAAGTTTTTTTTAATATCACTTGATTTATTACCAACTTCTTCATTAAACCCAATTAAATTTTCAGGATTTAAGAGATGGCTCTTTATAACCTTTAATTTTAGATTTATTAGTTTTTCAATTCTAAATAATTTCAGTCGTTCACTTGGTTCACAAAATGTTATAGCTATTCCAGAAGCTCCAGCTCTTGCTGTCCTTCCAATTCTATGGACATAATCTTCAGGAGTTGATGGTATGTCAAAATTTACAATGTGAGATATAGATTCTATATCTATACCTCTGGCAGCAATATCTGTTGCAATTAAAACTTTAATTTCACCATCTTTAAAAGAATTTAAAGCTCGTTGACGTGCTGCTTGTGATTTGTTGCTGTGAATTGCTTCGGTTAGAATACCAACGTTGATTAATTTTTGATATAATCTATTAGCTTTGTGCTTGGTTCTAGTAAATACAATTACTGTCTCAAACACCTTGTCTTTCAATAATGTTATTAATTGAAGAACTTTGTCTTGAGGCTCTATTACTATGACCGATTGGGATATTCTTTCTACAGGAGTTAAGGTTGACTTAACTTTTACTTTTACTGGTGACTGCAAAATAGTTTCAGACAATTTAATAACGGATTCAGGCATTGTAGCTGAAAAAAATAGTGTTTGTTTTTGATTTGGAAGTAGTTTTATTACTTTTTCAACATCTTTAATAAATCCCATATCCAACATTCTATCTGCTTCATCTAAGACAAAGAATTGTATTTTACTCAATGAACAGACACCTTGATTAATAAGATCAAGCAATCTTCCTGGAGTAGCGACTATTATATCTACCCCACGTGCCAGAGTTTTGACTTGAGGGCCTTCTTTTACACCTCCAAAAATAACAGTGTGTTTTATAGCAATATACTTACCATATTTTCTTATTGATTCATTTATTTGTATTGCAAGTTCTCTTGTTGGAGCTAAAATAAGAGCTCTTGGATCTCTTTTTTTTTCGATTGATTGTCTAGCATTAAGTTTTTGTAAAATTGGTAATGTGAAAGCAGCCGTTTTTCCTGTTCCAGTCTGAGCCATACCCATTAAATCTAGTCCTTTCAATACTAAAGGAATTGTTTCTTTCTGAATAGGTGTTGGTGAAACATATCCCTCTTCGTTCAAAGCTTTTAAAAATGGGGCTTTTATATTTAAGTCTTCAAATCTATAATTTTTCAAACCTATTTCTCTTTAAAAAAATTTTTTAGCTTGATAACATTTAGGTAATATATCTAATGTTATATATCTAAATAAGAACAAAGCAATGTATCAATTATTTGTATAAATTGATGGAGAGATAGATGCGTATAATAGGGATAATTATTATTATTGGAATGGTTGGAGGTACTATTGTATCAATAGATCATACTAAGTTTTTAGACTTACCTTCAATGCTGATTGTTTTAGGAGGCGCTTTAGGTTATGTGTTAGCTAAAGGCAAATCAAAACGTTTTATTAAGAATTTTGGTGACGGATCAGTGTATATGGGTTGGATTGGATTAATAATAGGTTTTATTATGATTGGCAATCACCACGCTGAATCAGAAAAAATAGGACCTGCAATTTCAGTAGCTTTTCTTCCAATTTTTTATGGATATTTTATAAAATTAATTTCAACAGGTTTAGAAAGTATTGGCGACGATTGACTTAATTTTATTTAATCTACTTCCTCTTGAAGTTTAGTCCATTAAGTTGTGCCCGCAAATAAGATACATTTGTAGCTAAACCTGGTAAAAGCCATTGAAACAAAGAAACCACTTCTTTAATTTCTTCATATTGATTTGTATTTTTACAAGCGATTATAAGTTTTGCAGATGTTAAACTAGCTGGGTTAGGTAAACTTAAAGCTTTTTTAATTGCAAAATCATGAACCAAAGAAACCTGTTTTTCATATAAAGTAGTTTGAATTTTATTTTTAAGGCCGATCCAAGCATGATTAAAATAAGTAGGCCATCTAGCAAACGCTCTATAATCAGTATTTAAAAATGGCAAATCAATAGTAGTCTTGATTGACTCAAAAGTATTGAAAGTTTCTTTATCAACATGATGTTGTTCTAATAAAATTAATTTTTTTTCTTTTGATGGACCGTGCCATCCTTCAAATTTATTATAACTTTTTTTTTTACTTATTTCATTTCCTTCTAAAAGTAATCTGGCAATAGAGGCTACAATTATATATGGCATATTACCATGAGAAAAAATTTCATTTAATTCTAAAATATTTTGAATCTCTTGCTTAGCGTAACCTTTTGTTTCTAATTCATTTAAAATAAGTTCAGGTTCTAATTTCTTTACTAGTTTTTCAGTAAAGTCTCTCAACTCTTTACAAGCAAATACAAATTCTTGAGAAGAGACAATTTCTCTAATGCCATTCCAAAAGGTTTTAAAGAATAACGGATAATGAGCAAATGCCATTGTTACTACACCCATCCAAGGAACTTGAAGGTGTTGTTTTATTTCATTATAAATTTGTTTTAATTCTGCATCTACCAAATATTCAGGTATTGGGAAAATAGAAGGGATTGGAAAAGGTTTGTATCGTTTAAGTATGTTGTTCATTAAAAATTTTCCATTAAAATTATATGATGCAGAATTATAGTATTAAATATAATAGTTTATTTTTTAATTAGTTAACAAATTAATTAATATATTGAAATTAAATGCATAATATGAAAATTATATTCCATGTTTACCAATTTAGACCAAATAAGTTTATTAGTAATTTTGTTTTCGCTATGTTTAGGAGGTTTCACTAAAGGTGTAATAAGTTGGGGGTTTCCTGTAATTTCATTACCAATCCTAACAATTGTTCTTCCCCCTACTTCAGCTCTTTTTTTACTTTTTTTTCCAATTATTTTTGCAAATATAAGAGAAATTAATTTTAAAAATTTAAGTGATTATAATGAATTGATACCTTTTAGTATTGGTATCTTTACGGGAATATTAGTTGGTAGTTATATTTTTCATAATACTAAAAGTGAAATAATTAGTATAGCGATTGGAATTACAATTATTATTTTTGCTTATGTAAATTTTAAAGGGTTCAAAATAAATGAGATATTAGTATCTAATAAATTATTTGGGCTTTTGTATGGATTATTCTCGGGAGTAATTGGAGGGATGACAACTGTTTTGGGTCCTTTAATGATTATATATTTAGTAAGTTTAAATTTTTCTAAAGAAAGATTTAGTCAAAACGTTTCTTTTTTAGTTTTTTCAACCCTAATTCCACTATATGTAATGTTTTTTATATATCAAAAAGTTGATGTAAATGATTTTTTAGTAACATCCCTAGCGTTGATTCCAGCTATGTTCATGCAATATTTGGGTTTAAAAATAAGAGATAGAATACCGCAAAAAACTTTTAAAAACTTAACACTTGTTTTTTTAACTTTCGTTGGCTTATTAGTTCTTTACAAACATATGGTATAAAATATGTTTAAAATAATTTATTATTTTATTTTATTTACTGAATTTAATTACTTTAATCTATTCATTTTCTTAAATTTTGGATATAAATAGTTTTTGGCAAAAATTAATAAAAACAACATTGTGCATAATCTAAATAAATGATGAGTTAGTACATATGCGGGCTCAATATTTATAAAAGCTGCCAAAAGCCCCATTTCATTAACACCTCCAGGTGTAAACGCAAGAATTACTGCTTCAGTTTTTAATGATGTAAGTAAATACAAAATAATTACAAAAGGAACGAAACTTATTATAAAACATATAATCACTATAAAAGCGTCAACTAAATAATTTCCAGCCACTTTCCAAGAAATACCCTTCATATTACAGCCGAAATAACTTCCTATAATCAATTATGAAATTATCAAAAATGAGATATTCGCATTTAAATCAAAAAGACCTAAATATGAATAAAAGCACTGAGTATCAATGGACCAAAAAATTGATATCCAAGCAAATTTATTTTATTTCCAATAAAATTTCCTAATGGCATCAAAATAATAAAGGCAAATATATGCAATATATCTCCTTTAGTGTCTGGCCATATGGATTCTCTTAGAAAAGCATCTGGAAAGATCAATAGTAACAAGTTTGGAACAAGCATCACGGTTAAAAATATTCTGGACATATGAACTAATGATACTTTTTTAGAATTAGCACTACATACCTCAGCACCTAATGTCATTTCTAACAAACCTCCTCGAGATCCAATGAAAAAAGCTTCAGTTTGAGGTAACTTTCTGAATTTAACTAAAACAAAATATGAAATGAAATGAGAAAATGGTATATATAGTATTAAAAATAGAGGGAAACAAACCAAATACTCAAATCATTTAAAATACTAGGCTGGAAATACCCGCCTAACCATACGCCGGTAATACCAACAAAAGGAGTTATGATTTTTCTACTTATATTTACATTAATACCACTTAAAGCAAACATAGCTAAAAAAAAGCTGGCCTAGGCATCCAAGGTAATGGCAACAATAAAACGTTAAATATTATTCCGCCCAATAAACCGATTAAAAGTGTTTTGAAAAAATCATCTAGTTTCTTTCACCAAAACTTTTTGTTAATAATTTTTGGAGCTTTTCGAAAAACTTCCAAATTTGAAAATAATGCAGGGTAAGACTTTCTGAATTAAAACTATTTAAAGAACAATAAGACCTATATAACGTAACACATAAAAATTTTAAATAAAATTATGCACTTTATAAAAATAAATTATGTATTCATAATAAAATTATATTAGTTGGAATATTAATTTTATTTTAAGATAAACAATCAATTAAGAGAATTATGATGACAAATAAATTACCTAACATAATATGGTATTGCACAGATCAACAGAGGCACGACACTATAAATGCTCTTGGTAATCAATATATAAACACCCCAAACTTAAATAGATTTATTAAAAATGGGTTTGCATTTAAAAATACTTACGTACAAAGTCCAATTTGCACTCCTAGCAGGTCCTCCTTTTTAACTGGCAGATACCCCGCTTCAACTCATGCACATAGAAATGGTGCAGAATATTTCCCTGACCATGAAGTGCTAGTTACAAAAATTTTAAAAGACGCCGGTTATGATTGCGGTTTAATTGGAAAACTTCACTTGTCAAGTGCTGAAGGAGGAGTAGAAAAAAGAACTGATGATGGATATGAAACTTTTTATTATAGTCATGACTCAACACCTAAACTCAATCCAGAAACTGATGATTATAAGAGATGGATCTTAGAGGAAAAAAAGCAAGATCTTAAGAAACTTTTTGAATCAGTAAACAACTTTTGTTGTGATGGAGTGCCAGAGGAATTTCATCAAACAACTTGGTGCACAGATATGGCTATTAGGTTTATTGACCGAGAAAGAAATGGACCATGGATGTTGTCAATAAACCCATTTGACCCACATCCACCATTTGATCCACCAAAAAAATATAGAGAAAAATATAACCCAGAAGATTTACCAGGGCCATTGTTCAAAATAGAGGACATTGAAAGACAAAAAAAATTTAATGAAGTGTGCCAGCAAGCTGTTGAAGCTATAAACCCCAATAGTGAAAATCCTCCACCACCAACCGGTTCTTATAAAAACCCTGGTAATTGGCCTCCAGAAACATTTAATGGTAAGATAGTTCAGGCACATTACTACGCGATGATTGAGCTTTTAGACAAACATTTTGGGAGATTGGTTCGTCATTTAGAAGCTAAAAACGAGTTAGACAATACTCTTATAATTTTTCACAGCGATCACGGAGAAATGCTAGGTGATCATGGATTAATTTATAAAGGAAGTCGTTTTTTCGAAGGTTTAGTCCATGTACCTTTAATATTTTCTTGGCCAGGTAAAATTATAAAAAATATAGTTAGCTCAGCTTTAGTAGAGTTAGTAGATTTAGCTCCAACAATTTTAGATGCAGCAGGAATTGAAATACCCTACTATATGCAAGGGAAATCAC
Source organism: SAR116 cluster bacterium AG-335-B03 (assembly GCA_003282435.1). Lineage (GTDB taxonomy): Bacteria > Pseudomonadota > Alphaproteobacteria > Puniceispirillales > Marisalimonadaceae > Marisalimonas. Next base: position 17,455 of record QBZG01000015.1, on the reverse strand, counting down.
TTTTTTCTAAGATGTGTTCTGGTAAAGACATTAATAATCATAAACCTGTGGTTGTTGCGGAGTTTAATGATTCACTCGGTTCTCCACGAATTGTGCGTGATACACACGCAACAATGACCTTTGATGGAAAGTATAAAACAATAATTTATCATGGCCTTGGCTTTGGTGAAATTTATGATTTAAAAAATGATCCAGGGGAATTTAATGACCTTTGGGATAAAGGTTTAGATGATAATTTAAAAGTAAAGTTGATGCATTCTCACATAGACGCTGTAATGAATACAAGCTCAGCTGGTATTCAACGAAAGGGAAGATTTTAAAAAAATAATATGATAATTTTATCATTTTTAAGAATTATTCAATATTAGATCTGCACCTTTTTCACCTATTACGATTGATGGCGCATTGGTATTTGATGTAGGCATGTTTGGCATAATGGAGCTATCAATAACCCTTAAATTTTTAACACCATACACTTTTAAACTGTAATCAACAACATCCATCTTTGTTTTACCCATTCTACAAGTGCTTATTGAATGCCATGACGTCTGACTATTATTGCGGGCAAAATTTAATAGTCCTTTATCATCTTTGATTTGTTCACCTGGCCGTATTTCTTTTACAATCAAAGGAGAAATAGAGTTTTGCTGTGCAATTTTTCTTACTAATCTAAGACCTTTTAGAGTTAAGTTTCTGTCTTCAAAAGCGGATAAATAATTTGCTTTAATTATTGGGTTATTTCTATAGTCAGGACTTTTAAGATGGGTTGTTCCTCTAGATTTAGGATATAATGGAAATACACCTATACTAAATCCCGGAAAAGGATCTAAGCCTATTTTTTTATTTCGAGCATATCTATTGTGCCCTGATATTAACATTATTTGCACTTTCAAATCTGGATATATTTTTGAATTGTCACTTCTCATTAAAGCATGTACTGTTGCAGAAGCAATAGACATAAGACCATCCCGTCTAGTTAAATAACGAAACAATTCTATTGCTCCTCTGAACTTATTATTTAAAATATCGTTTACAGTTACTTTTAAATTTGTTTCATATGTAATCCTTGTTTGTAAATGATCCGTTAAATTTTCGCCAACACCAGCCAAATCGCTAATAACATCAATACCGTAAGATTTTAAAAATGATCCCTGACCAATTCCAGATAATTCTAATATTTTTGGAGAATTTATGGATCCAGCTGATAAAATTACTTCACCTCTAACTCGAACCTCTTTAGAGTAATTATCTTTATTATATTTGACCCCTATTGCTTTTTTTCCATCAAATATAATCTTTTCAACTTCAGCTTTAGTAATAATTTTTAAATTTTTATTTTTCTTTGCAGTTTTTAAATACCCCGACGATGTAGAACTTCTTAAACCATTTTTAATAGAATATTGTAACCAACCTACACCATCAAAATTAATATTATAATCTTCATTAGATTTTGCTCCAACATCTACACAAGCTTGAAAAAAAGCATTTGAAAGCTTGTCTTGATAGTTACCACTAGAAATTTTAATAGGACCACCCGCGCCCCTATCATTATGGTCACTCTCTGGTCTATCTTCTAATTTACGAAAATATGGTAATAATTCTTCATATCCCCAGCCTGGATTATTACCATCTCTCCATTTATCATATCTGTGTGGGGCTCCTCTCACATACAACATTCCATTTATAGAACTCGAACCACCTAATACTTTACCTCTAGGCCAAAAGATTTTTCTTTCATTTAACTCTTTTTCAGCCTCTGTTTGATAATTCCAAATAAATCTTGGGTCAGTTAATATTTTTCCAACACCAATTGGTATATGCAGCCATGGATGATTATCATTGCTTCCAGCCTCTAATAATAAAACTGTAAATTTTTTATTTTCTGAAAGTCTTGTCGCTAAAACAGCACCAGCTGACCCAGCACCAACAATAATGTAATCAAAAACTTCCAAGAAATACACCTTTTCATTTTATATTCATTTTGTAAAAAATAGGTTAACGACAAAAAAATCAAAAAAACTATATTTGTATAAGATAAATAACAAAAAAATTAATTATGAAAAAATATAAAAATATTTTATCATTTTAACAAATATATAACAAATATTATATAAACTTTTTTGAAATTTAGTAGCTTAAAATGGAATTTAAAAGATTCGGCCGAACAGGACTAAAAGTAAGCGTGGCATGCCTTGGATGTGGTGGATCTAGCGCACTTGGAAGATTTGTTGGTAAAAGTGAAGAATACTCAATTAACCTTGTAAAAAAAGCATTAGATTTAGGAGTTAATTTTTTTGATACTGCAAATGTATATGGTACTGAAAAAATTGTTGGTAAAGCAATTAAAAATATGAATCGTGACCAAATAGTTATTTCAACAAAACATCAAATTGCTACAAAGGATATGAAATATTCATATAAAGATATTATTAATGGAATGGAAAACTCATTAAAGGAATTAAACACTGATTATATTGATATTTTTCATTTACACGGAGTGGCGCCACAAGACTTTGATCATGCAATTACAATAGTCCCCCAATTACTTAAAGAAAAAGAAAAAGGTAAATTCCGTTTTCTTGGAATAACTGAATCTGCTCCAATAGACCCAAAACAATTGACAATTTCAAAAGGTATTAATTCAAATTATTTTGATGTTATCATGCTTGCATTTTCAATAATGAACCAAAATGCAAAAAAAGAAATTTTACCAAAAACAATATCCAAAAATATTGCTACTATGTCAATGTTTGTTGTAAGAAGTCTATTTTCAGTAAAGGGTAGATTACAACAAGATATTTTTAGACTAGTTAAAGACAAACAACTTCCAGAATGGTTTTTAGATAAAAAAGAACCCCTTGAATATGTTTTAAAAGATAGTGGGGCTAAAAACATTATTGATGCCTGCTATAGATATGTAAGACACCAACAAGGAATTGATACTGTCCTGTTTGGAACAGGTAATGTTGACCATTTAAAGAAAAATATTGAATCAATATTAGCCCCAGAATTATCCAAAGAAAGCGTTAGTAAGATAAATCTATATTTTAGTCACCTAAAAGGAGTAGGGTTAGATTTCCCAGAGAGAAAATAAGTACTAAATTCACGCATAACAAAGATTTTACATTTATTGATGAAAGGTTTAAAAAATGACAATAAAAATTTACGGAAGGAAATCATCTTGTAATGTTCAAAAAGTATTATGGCTATGTTCGGAATTAGACATTGACATTGAGACTAAAGATTATGGTGGTAAATATGGTGGAACTAAAGAAGAATCTTATAAAGCTCTAAATCCTAATAGTACCGTTCCATTGATAGATGATGACGGTTTCTTTTTATATGAATCAAATGCTATTATTAAATATTTATCAAATAAATATAATTATTTAAAATTAGAAAATGATAAAATGATTGCTATAAGAGATCAATGGATGGATTGGGCTGGTTTTACGTTAGCAGCACCTTGCGCTATCATAACATTAAACCTAATTCTTCTACCACCTGATAAAAGAGACCCAAGTAAAGTTTTAAAAGCAAAAGAGCAAGTTATAACATTATTAAAGATTTTAGATAATCAATTAATAAATAATAAATACATTTTAGGAGAAGAATTTAGCCTTGCTGATATTCCTGCTGGCTGTTGGTATAATAGATGTCTTAAATTTGATTTTGATTTTTCATCGTTTAAAGGTATCTCTGCTTGGAGTGAGGCTTTATCTAGAAGGAAGCCATATCAAAACGCTATTTTGTCTGCTCCAATGCCACCTAACTAAATATTTTTTATCAGAAGGGAGAATCCAATTATCATCAAAGTATAAAGTATCATTTTTTTAAAATTTTGGTTAGAAATTTTACTTCTGATACTTGTACCTAATTTTTGACCTAAAATTGCTGGAAAAAGCAATAAACAACTCCATATCAAATCATTAAGTGTACCTAATCCGTTATAAATCCATATAGGAAAAATAAATATAGACCCTATGAAATACATAGTGGCCATGGTTCTAATTAAGGTTTCTTTATCTAAATTAGTTGATACTAAATAGGCTAAAATATATGGAGAATACATATTGGATAATCCTCCAATTATCCCTGAAAAAAAGCCGAGCGGAATAGTCAATTTCCTTTCTAAATTGGGTTTAATAGATTTTATATTAATTCCAAATAAATTAATAATTGCTGCAAAAATAATTGATACAGCAATAATTTGTGAAATTGTAGATAAATTAATCTTTAATATTAGATTGCAACCTATTATTATTCCAAGAATTAATGCAATAAACATAGGAAAAAATCTAAAAGAACCTATTCCTTTTTTAATTTGCATTTGTAAAATATTGGTAATCAATACTGGCACACATAAAAGTATCATCGCTGTAGTAGGAGCAAGGAAAAAGGCTATAATCGGAACAGAAAACATTGACATTCCAATACCAACTGCCCCTTTAATTATAGCACCAAAAAATACTGACATAGATATCACTATAATTATATCAATTTCAAAAATATTTATAAAAAAATTCATTAGTTCTGAAAGTATAGATCAAATGTTAGTTAAGTTTGTTAATTGATTAAGTCAAAGAAATTAATTTTTTGATGGTGTTTTTACTTTTTGACAACTATGTCAATCTAGTTCCATCAATTGTTATCCGATGCATTAATCTTTTTTTACCATGATAATCATTTACAGCCAAATGCCATGTAGATCTATTATCCCAAAATGCTACAGAACCCTCTTCCCATTTAAATCTACATGTAAATTCTGGTTTAGTTGCATGTGAATATAAATACTGTAATAGTGATTTAGACACTTCATCACTCCACCCCTGAAACCCAAGTGTAAAAGTTGGATTCACAAAAAAAGCCTTTCGTCCTGTATCTGGATGTGTAATAATAACGGGATGAATTGTGTCATGGTTAGCTAGATCAGAATTAATAATTCTTCCGACTGTATCATCATTTCTTTCAGCACGTGACTTTCCAAAAACATGCCTGCTCGAATGTCTTCCATACAAGTTTTTTAGGGTATCTTTAAGACCATCTGATAAGGTTTCATAGGCTGCATACATAGTAGAAAACATTGTGTCACCACCATTTTTAGGTACTTGATGAGCAAACAAATTTGATCCCATAGCAGGTTCTAAATCATAGGTATGATCAGTGTGCCAGGCACCACCAATATTCTTTTTTTGATTTGGTTCTTTTGATACTAATGCAATTTTAGGGTAACCTTCCAAATTTGAAAAAAAACGATTGATATTTATATTCCCCCAATATTCTGCAAAAGTTATTTCTTCTTGAGGTGATAAACTTTGATTTCTAAAAAAAATAACTCCATATTCACCGAATGCTATTTTAATTTCTTCAAATTGTTTTTTAGAAATTTTCTTTAAATTAATTCCATCAATTTCTGCTTCTACATAACCTGAAAGAGGTTTAACATTTATTGTTGAAAAACTTATCATATTATAAACCTTATTATTTTATCAGAAAGATTAATTTAAAATTAATGTATGAAGTTTATTTTTTTCAATATATTCCCAGTCATATTTAACCCCTAGACCTGGTTGACTTGAAACCTTAACATTTCCGTTTATGTCAATACAATCAAGTTGATCAGAGTATTGATCATTATATATAGGAAGAGACCAAGGATTTTTACATTTTGGATGTACTAAATTAACTTCATAAAGGTTTGAATTTCTACTTGCTGCCATTAATTGTCTCATTGCGGGTCCACAGGCATGAACTTCACAATCTAGCCCTAGACCTTCAGAAGATGCTATTAGTTTATGACAACCTGTAATTCCTCCATCATAATCTGGATCTGCTCTTGAAAAAAAAGATGCACCGCCAATTAACATATCTACTGAGGTTTCTAAATTTCTTACGTGTTCACCAACTAACAAAGGGGTATCTAAATTTTGGGATAACATTTGATTACCATTAATAGAAACACCCCCATCTTTATAAGGATCTTCGTACCAATAAAAATTGTATTCGTCACAGACTTTTCCAACTTCAAGTGCATCAGCTAACGTATTTAAATGGCATCCAGCGTCGTACATAATTTTCATTTTATCACCAACGCGTTCACCTACAGCTTTTAACATATTTATTTCTTCTGAAACATTACCTTTGTTCCAACCATGCATTTTATAACCTTTGTAGCCTAACTCTAGACATTCCTCTGCAAACTCAGCATAGGCTTCAGGACTTGACAAGCCATTTTTCTCCCTATCGCCATGCATTGTACTAGCATATGATGGAAGTAATTCACGATAACCTCCCAAAAGATCTGATATTGAGCAACCATGTTTTTTTCCAGCCAAATCCCATAGAGCAATGTCAATAACTCCAATTCCTACTTCTCCTATATGTTTACACAATCCTCTAAGTTGACGATAAATAGATTCTCTATGGAGTGGATTTTTTCCTATAACATGATATGAAAGAGCTTCTGCGGCAGCCATAACTACCTTTGCTCTACTTCTCGGAGGTATGTACTCCCCAACTTGGCCGTCTGTGTCAAAAATTCTTATTCCAAACCTAATGTGCTTTGTCTTGGTATTTGGTGAATAAAAAATACCAATACCACTTTTATTTTCCTCAATATCAGTTAGCTCAATTTCAAAAGATGTTAATTCTATTTTATTTATTCTTGATTTTGACACAATCATCCTCCTTTATAATAAAATTATGTTTTAGGCGGAGGTGTTGCTGCATTAGCTCCTAACTTTTTCGCTTCCTCTATTCCACCATAGCGCTCTATCATGGCATCCTGATCTTTAAATGCTAATTCGTTGATTTCTTTTGGATCACAAATGTTTTGTAAATCTCGATTTAATTCATTTAAAATATTAAAAAAATTAGGGTCTTTAGATAAATTATTTATTTCCTCTGGATCATTTTCAAGATCAAATAATTCTGGCTCGAAACCCTCATAATAAATATATTTCCACTTATTTTTTCTAATCATATAAGCACCAGAAACTGATGACGCTGCGTGATATTCACTAAATATAATTCTAGATTGATTTGATGATTTATTATTAATATCATATAAAGACTCACCGGGTCCATTATTTGGACTTTCTGCACCGAAATGATCAACTATTGTTTCAGATAAGTCTAATAAGGATACTGGCGTATCACATTTAGATGCTTTTATCTTACTACTAGAGACTATCAAAGGAATGGCAGATGATTCTTCGTACATATTAGATTTTCCCCATAATCCTCTTGCACCTACATTATCTCCATGATCGCTTGTGTAGATAATTGTTGTATTATCTAAAAATCCACATTCCGAAACTTTATCAATTATTTTTCCAATATTATAATCGAGAAAAGAACATAAACCGTAATATGAAGCTATTGCAGCCCATCTTTCTTCTTCATTTTTGAAGTCATTTTCGTCATTCCTAAGCTCTTTTTGTTTTTTTATCCAAGGATGTTGTGTATACCCATTTTTGGGATTTAATTTTGTTTCAGGCAAAATTTCATGCGGATACATATCATAAAACTCTTGAGGAACTACAAGAGGAAAATGCGGTGCCACTAACCCAATATACAAACACCAAGCTTTTTTGTTATTATCTTTTGATTTATTCTCTAACCAGTTTATCGACTGGGTTACAACTGCTTCATCATAGTCAGTATAATTACTAGTACCCGGGCCAATATATTCACCTAACATTCTTTGACCACGAGTTTTTCGTTGATGTTCTCGTCTAATTGATCCCCAAACCATTCCAACCCCTTTATAAACCATCATGGGAATATGTTTTTGATCAAATCCGTCATCGTCATCTTGAGCTCTGTAATGAAGTTTTCCAATTGATTCTACAGGCACTCCTATTTTTTGTAACATATGCCCCCAACTAGGTAATTGCCCAAAATATGGCATTGCATTATCCCATAATCTGTTTTTATGAACTGGCAAACCAGTCGCAAATGAAGCTCTAGCAGGAACACATATAGGGCATGGAGTGTAGGCGTTAGTAAAATTAATTCCATTAGAAGCCAATTTATCAAGGTTGGGAGTTTTGACGAAAGGATGATTAACTGAACCAAGAGCCTTAGCTTGATGTTCATCTGACATAATTATTATTAAATTTTCATTTTTATTATTCACTGAATCTCCTCCAAAAGAACTATTAAAAAAACAAAAGAGAGATATAAAATCTCTCTTTTATTCAAAATTTAAAGCTTAGATTACTTACTCATAAACTTACCTTTTATATCAGTGTAAACACCTTGTTCTAGATTTAGTAAATCTAAAAATTGTGATGATGTATAGTATTTTGGAGCAAAACCAAAATTATTACCAAACTTTTTGAATTCTTCGCTATTAGTTGCTACTTCAATAAATTTTTCAAGTTTAGCGATAACATCTTTTGGTGTTCCTTTAGGAGCCCAAAGACCTCTAGTAACACCAACATCGGCAGGTATTCCCATTTCTCTAAGTGTTTTAGTTTTTTGTATTGGTGGGTAAGTTATTTTAGCTAATGAACCACCTGTACCAATTACATTTAACAATCCAGCTTTTACTTCATTAAGTAGAACAGGAGAATGTATTATACAAATGTCAACTTCGTTTGCGATTGTAGCTTTCTTTAACATTGCTCCACCATCGAAGGCAACAATTCTAAATCCAGCATTTTTATATCCATTTACTGCATTAGCTAAAACATCATGAGCACCAAACTTTCCACCAATTCCTGCAATTAATTTTCCAGGGTTAGCTTTTGATTTTTCTATTACTTCTTCTAAAGTTTTATAACCTCTGTCTTTATGAGCTAAAACATAAGTGGGAGTTGTATAAACACCTCCAACTGGTGTAAGACTCCCTATAGACTTAAAAGGCATTTTTCTGAAAGTTGAAAGTCCAATTATATCAGTTGAACCAGTCAAAACAAGATTATAACCATCTGCTTTGGCTTTCATAACTTGAATTATGCCCTTAGATCCAGCTCCTCCATTAACGTTGGTTATCACAACGTCTACACCTGCTGCCTTACTAAAAGCTGAAACAAAACCTCTTGCGATAGAATCAGTTCCACCACCTGCTTTGTACGGTACTATTATTCTTATTGCTTTCTCAGGGTATGCAGCTAACGCTATGTTACCAAGAAAAGTAAAAAAACAAAATATTCCTAAAATTAAAATTCTCATTTCGTCCTCCTTTTTGTTATTGTTTAGAAGTTTTCTGTCTTATTAAGCCTTGTCTTATTTCGTTAAAAACAAGGAATACTATAATTCCAATCATAATTAATCTTGGCCAGGTATCTATAAACGTAAACCAATTGGCATCTGCGAGTTGTAAGGCTGCCCTTGTGTTATACTCTATAATAGGACCAAGAATTACTCCAAGAACGATCGTAACCACTGGAAATCCTCTTTCTTCCATAATAAATCCAAATACACCAAGAAAAATAGCAACATAAACTGGAAAGAATTCATTATAACTCGCAAAGGCTCCCATTGTAGCGAATACCATAACAAAAGGAAATAAAAGTGATCTATGTTGCCTCAAAACATAAACAAAAAACCTAATGGCACCTAAGGCAATTACAAACATCATTATGCCTGCCAATAATAATCCAGCAAGCATCCCATAAACAACCTCAGCACCGGTTTGCATTAAAGTAACCCCCGGCTGAAGTCCATGTAAATATAGAGCGCCAATCATAATAGCAGTAGAAGCGTCACCAGGTATCCCAAGTGTTAACATAGGAACCATTGTGCCACCAGTTGTACCATTATTTGCAGTTTCTGGGGCTACAACTCCATCAGGTTCACCTTTACCAAATTTCTCTGGATTTTTTGAATTGTTTTTAACAACACCATAAGAAAGCCATGTAGCACCGTCCGCTCCCACTCCCGGGACAGCACCAATAAAAGCTCCAAAAAAACCTCCCACAGTCCAGGCTCGCCATCTTTTTAAAAAATCTAATGTTGAAGGTAGTTCAATTTTAAACTTGGTTGCAACAAGTTGAGAAGAAGATTTCATTAAAGATAAATCAGAAATTACAACGGCAAATCCAAACAGTCCAACTAAAGCTGCCGCAAAAGGAACACCACTTAGCAAGTCAATAGATCCAAAAGTAAATCTTTCAATTGCGTCAGTTCTATCCATGCCCACCGCACCAATTAATAAACCTATACTGACGCCAATAAAGCCTTTTAACATTGAGCCTCGAGTAAATGCAGAAACCATTACTAAACCCATAATAGCTATTAGTGCTATGTCAGCATTTGAAGATTTAAGAGCTATGCTAGAAATAAAAGGGATGCATGTTACAGCAATTATCCAACTTGTAACACCCCCAAAAAAAGAAGAGTAAGTTGCATAACCTAATGCAAGTGCTGATTGTCCTTTTTCGGCCATTGGGAAACCATCTAGCGCTGTACAAGCGCCAGCTGGTGTTCCTGGAGTTCTTAATAAAATAGCTGAAAATGACCCTCCTAATTTGGTACCAACATAAACTCCTATCATAGTTAAAAGAGCTGGTAATGGATCCAATGAATATGTCACAGGTAATAATATTATTATGGCCATAGGAGAACTGAGACCTGGCAAAGCACCAACGAGCAGACCTAGAAAAGTTCCTAAAAATAATAATAATAAGTTGAATGGCTCAAAACAATTTGCAAACCCACCCATTAACCCTTCAAACACATTATCTCCTATATAGGTAATTTAAGAAAATAGACAAACAAACCATAACTGAAAGCACCACCTAACAAAGACAAGATTATCATAAAAATATAATCTCTTCGGTCATATAAATAAAATCCTAAAAATAGAAAAACACTTGTCACCAACATAAAATTTATTTCACCTAAGATTATTGAAAATAATATTAGCAAAATGACAGTACCTAATCTTTTAAAGTAAAGAGATTTATTATCTTTAATTGCTTGTAACAATTGATTAGTAAAGTCAAATTGGTCACTAGAGGACAAATATTTTTTTATTGAGATAACCAGGTAAATCAGCCCTAGAAATGAAAGGAAAGAGGCAACCCCTAATGGATACGTAGCAAAATTCATCCCATCAGATCCTAAGTCCATAGGTGCATCTGCAGGATTATATGTAAAAAAACATCCAATACTTATAACAAGTACCATAAATGCAATTAATATATCTTTAAAATAATCAGATTTTTTTTCTTTTTTTTCTACATCATTTGCTAGCATTTAATCAAACTCTGCTTTTTGTCCAGGAGCGGGAGAGTAACCAAAATCTCCTCTTCCTTTAATTGCTTCAATTCCACCGTGTTTTAAAATTTTTTCATTTTGTTCTCTTTTAGCTCTTTTATTTACTTCTTCAGGATTACAAATCTCTAATAAAGAACTGTAAAAGCTCTCAAGAATATTTTTGAAATCATCGTTTATAGCTAAATCAATTTCTTCGTAAGGATCTTCTTCTAAATTAAATAATTGTGGATCATAACCTTCAGCAAAATATACATATTTATATTTTCCTTTTCGAAGCATAAATGCACCGACTGGAGACGCAGCTGCATGATACTCAGATAATACTATTCTTTGATAATTATCATTTTCACTAGCTATTTGTAGTAATGATGAACCTGGTAAATCATTATCTTCTGACTTTTTATTTAAATCTAAACTGTCTACAACAGTTGGGAAAATATCAACTAAACTGACAGGAGTTTTAACATTTTTAGATTTGGGAATATTAGGGCCCTTCAAGATCATAGGAATACCAGCCGATTCCTCAAACATTGTACTTTTTCCCCACATACCTCTCATTCCAAGGGCATCTCCGTGGTCAGATGTATAAATAATATTAGTATTTCCTGCAAAGTCAGATTTTTCTAATGACGATAATACTGTTCCAATATTATGATCAAGAAATGAACACAAACCAAAATATGCGGCGGTTGCTTTTCTTACTTTTTCTTCATTAAAATAATCATCATAATTCATGCAATTTCGCATAGCTAAATAATAAGGATGATCACTTCTTTTATTATCATCGTACAACAAAGGCCAAGGCACGTCATTTTCAGGATACATATTATAAAATTCTTCAGGTGCTATTAAAGGAAAATGAGGACAAACAAATGATACAAAAAGAACCCATGGTTTATCAGAACTTTTTCGATTTAAAATCCAATTTTTAGCATCTTGAGCAATTTGTTTATCATAATTAGAATAAGTTGTTTCTCCACTACCAACATCTTTTGCCATATTAGCAGCTCCTTTTCGAACAGGAAGTTCCTGTCTAATTAAACCTAATAAGTCACCAACACCTCCAACTACATTAAGTGGATTTATTTGTTGAGAAAATCCGGTAGGAGCTTGATCGTCTAAAAAATGAAGTTTCCCAATGGAAACTGCATCACAATTTCCTTCTACAGCACGATGTCCCCAACTTGGTATTTTACCATCATAAGGATCTGCATTATCCCAATAACCGATTTCGGCATTATACCTTCCTGTTGCTAATATTGCCCTTGAAGGAACACAAATTGGAGAATTGCAATATGCATTTTCGAAAAAAGTACCTTCACTGGCTAATTTATCAAGATTTGGGGTTTTAACATGGCTATGACCAGATACACCGAGCATTCTTTTATTATGCTCATCAGAAAGTAATATCAATAAGTTTTGACTATTCATCAATTTTCTCCCCAATTGATATTTAATGATAGACAACTAGTAGATTAAAATATAATTTATATTTTTTATCGCATCATAAAAATAAGTTATCAAATGAATTTAATAGAATTAAAAACATTTCTTACTGTAATTGAAGAAAATGGAATAACTGCAGCAGCTCATAGGTTAAATTTAACACAACCTGCAGTCTCTAAACGTCTTGAAAACCTAAAACAGAGTTTTGGTATAAAAGATTTATTTAATCGGGACTCTGGTAGTTTAAAAGTAAGCAAAGATGCAGAAATATTAATTCCATATGCAAAAAATATAGTGGCTCTTGCTGAAAACGCCAAAAATGAAGTTTTAAACTATTCTAATGGAACCAAAGGTAAAATATATATTGGAACTGGTGCAAGTTGGACTTTATCAATTTTGCCTGCTGCCATAGCGAAAACACTGGATCAATTCCCAGATTTAGTTGTTGATTTGAATGTTGACGTACCAGATACACAATTAAAAAAACTTGCAAATAATAAAATAGATATTTTATTTGCTAGAAAACCAGAAAAATTAAATTTTTATGATTACAAACCTCTAAGAAATGATTCTTTTATTGTCATGTCATCTTCTAATCATCCATTGTCAAAAAAACAAGTTTCGCTTGATGATTTAGTTAGTTTTAGGTGGGCAATTTCTACAACCGCCAAACAAACCCAAGAATTATTTTTTAATTTATTTAACTCTAGAGGATTACCTCAACCACTTATATCACTTTCAACTAACTCATTGCATATGGCTTTAAATTCGCTTGTAAACTCTGAATTACTTTTATTTACAACTATAAATACCCTGGAAAATTATAAATCTAGTGCATATTCTAAAATAAATATTAGAGATTTTGAAATATCTAGAGAAACAGGCGTTATTACTAGAAAAGGTTATAAAAGTGTTTTTTATAAAAATTTAATGGAAAATTTAATAGACATTATGCCTGAGTAGAAATCTTTTGCATTTTAATATATATTGGACTTGACCAAGCCTGATGACCATCTTCTTGTATAGCCTTTACATAAAATCTGTGATCTTGTAAATTTTTAAGTTTTATATAAAAATTTTTAGAGATATCTTTTTTTTCTAATTTTTCTGGCAAAGTCTGAACAGACATTCTAATGTCCATACCACCAAATTTATAATTTTTTGGTTTATGATTAATTTCACTTAGATTGATCTTAATATCTTCAAAATTACTTTTTATAATTAACTCACCCTCAAGGGAATCTTGAGTGACCCAAAAATCTATACCCGAACTGCCACCAGTTGTAACTGTTTTCCATTCAAGCGTATTATTATTTACTTTATTTGGTTGTCGACTTGGATTCCAAAAATTAAAACATTTAAATTTTCTAATATTTCCTCTTGTAAAGATAGCTTTACAGTCCCAATTAACTAATCTACCGCGGCCTCTGTAATTCTGACCTGCGCATGTAATTCTTATTCTATTAGTTATGGTGTTAACGTTATAAGGTATAATTGTTTCGTATAACTTTAATCCATCATACAACTCTATTTTTTCTATGGGAGATGTTCCTTTTACATCAACGTGTAAATTAAAATCGTTTGCAACTGTAAGGAGATCATCTCCCATAAGACAAGATTTGATAGAGATTTTTTCTTTTGTTAATGGTTTTATTAAAAATGTTTTATTTGAAAAAGTTCCTTTTACGTCCATAAAAATTCTTGCACCAGTAGTAGCATAATGATGTCTAGCTCTAAATTCTTTAAATAGATTGTTTCTATCAAGCTTTTTTAATAAATGACAAGTAAGTCCTCCATATGAACCAAAAAGACTATCTCCAGGAAAACTTGCTCCAGGTCTTCCTTTATGACCATCACTAGCAGCTACAATGCCGACTTTATAATTTAATTTAAATGCATCTTTTAAAATCCAGTCAAATGTTCCCCATGCAGAATGGATTTCAACTGATGGTTCAAGATTACTGTCATGGGCATAACCTATATCGGCATATCTCCCACCAACATGAGCAACAACTAAGGCATCCTCATCTTTAAGTTTATTTATTAGATCTTTAGATGTATGAGCATCATTGCCTTTTTTACTCTCATTATATAACAGAGCCCTACTAGAACGAAAAATAGGCCTTCCCTCTTTTTTATACCAAACATTATGATCGCCGCCTACAGATGTATTACCTGACCATTCATAGCCTGGAACTGCTAAAAATTCTCCATCTTTGTTATAATTTTTAGTAATTAGATTTAGCTCTTTCCAAAAAGAATCCGTTATTTGAAAATCATTTCCTTGATGCCCACAAATATCTAAAAAAGACCTGTTTTTCCCAAAATCAAAATATTCTTCTGCAGTGTTAGTGCCTATTGTTTCCCTACTTTGACCATGCATATCACTCCAAAAATGGACATATTCAGTTTCTTTTATAACTATGGGATTACCTTTAGTTAAAACTTTATTATTTTTATCTTTTAAAACAACATTATAAAGACCCTCTTGAGAAATATAAATATCTTTAATTGTCTTTGCAAAATCTCCCTTTTTAAAAACTAAATTTTTTGGTAATCCTATTACTTTGTTATCTGCCTCCAAAAACAAATCCATTTTTACCTTATTAGATGGATTCCCCCACTTGTCTTCACACTTAATAGATAATTTGAATTTTTCGTTAGGTCTTCTTAAAGAAGGTACAACTAATTTCCAAGTTTTGCCTAAGGTGGGGATGATAGAAATTTCTGGATGCTCTAAATCTGGAAGAGGAATAAAGTCTTGAGTGGCAAAAGGATCAACTAAGATTTTAAAATCAAATTTTTTTTCACAAAAAGTTTGTAATCGTACTCCAGAAGATCCAAACCTTTTATCACCAATTCTTATAATAATTTTATCGTTTTCATGTAAAAATTTTTTACAAATTATATATATATTCTTTTGGAGAGGCCTAATGCTTCTTCTAGTTTCAATTTTAAACTCAATTGGTATTTTTTTTGAACTTTCGACAGTTATATAACCTTCGGCTTTAGGATCATCTTGTTGTAATTTACTTCCGTCAAAGTGTGGCCGCAATCCAATCATTAATCCACCTTGATCATCTATTCCAAATTTACCTGCTGTATATATCAATTGAAATGATTGCATTGAACCAACTTCAAAAGATCCCTTTGGTGAAATCTTAGCGCTTCCCATTAAATGTCTCTCATAATCATGATATGGCATAGTTTTAAATGTCCGTAGATTTGTTTTGTGTTTTAATGCGAAATAGCAATACTATAAAACCAACGACGAAAAATGCGATTGCAATAGGCCTATCTAAAAAAATACCAATACCTTTTTGAGACAATAAAAGTGACTGTCTAAAGGCTTCTTCTGCATTACTAGCCAGCACAAATGCTATTAACAAGGCTGGCAAGCTATATCCTGTTAACCTTAACAAATATCCTATTACACCAAACAAAATTGCAAGTCCTACATCAAATAAACTTTGTCTAGCTGAGTAAGCTGCAATAAATCCAGTTATTAAAACAAAAGGATAAATCATATTTGGTGAGAGAACAGCAATTATTCTTCCAAGTAAAGGGCCAAAAAAATATCCGATTATTCCATAAGTTAGAATTCCAAGTAAACCACAAGCAAATAATCCATAAACAAGTTCTTTGCTTGTAGCAAAGATTGTGGGGCCAACTTGAATTCCATGTATAAGGAAAACTCCAATTAATATGGCTGCAATTGTACTTCCCGGTATACCAAGGGTTAAAAGCGGTATCATGGTTGGGCCTGAAACTGCGTTATTTGCAGATTCTGGAGCTGCTACTCCTTCTACTATTCCAGTGCCCCATAGTTTGCTGTTTTTTGACCTTCTCTTTTCTTCTCCATAGGCAACAAAACATGCTACAGCTGATCCTAACCCGGGCATCATTCCAATAAATGCTCCAATCGCAGAAGAACGAACCATAATCATAAAACATTTTTTTATTTCAGAATAAGATAATGAATGATCAGAGTTAATATCTAATTTAACAGAAACCTCTCTAATTTTACTTGATAGAACTTTGTTAAATTGAAATAAGATCTCTGAAAAAACAAATAATCCTATTAATAGAGGAACAAGATTTAATCCATTTTCAAGTTCATATATATAAAATGTGTATCTGGATTCACCTGTAATTGGATCCATTCCGATAAGTGATAACAAAGCTCCTAATAAAGTAGAAACTATCCCCTTAATTATAGATTTTCCAATAACGCTTCCAATTATCACAAATGCTGCAAAATAGACCGCAAAGTATTCTGGAGGACCAAATGATAAAGTCCATGCAGCTATATAAGCCACCCCAAAAATTAAAATAAATTCGCCTATAAAATCTCCAAACACAGATGCAACAGTAGCTATTTTAAGTGCCTTGCCTGACTGACCCTTTTGCGTCATTGGGTATCCATCTTGCATTGTAGCTGCAGCTGCAGCTGTGCCTGGTGTATTGAATAATATAGCAGATATTGACCCACCATATCTTCCCGATTTCCCAATTACATATAAAAAACCTAGTGCTGATAATGGGTCTAAATAAAATGTAGCGGGGACAATCATGGCGATGGCTGCTGCTGCAGACAGACCTGGAATTGCTCCTACTACCATCCCTACTACCGCACCTAAAAAAACAAATATTAATGCAGAAGTATTAGAAAATAAATAATCAAACCCGTTTAAAATTTCCACTAGAAGCTCACAATGTTAAAAATTTCATAATACGGATCAGGATTATGTAGACCTAAGATTTTAATAAAGAAAATATA
>QBZG01000014.1 GCA_003282435.1 SAR116 cluster bacterium AG-335-B03 | reverse complement strand
GAAGGGCCAAAAGAAGGTTTTTTTGAAACTAAAGATAGTGTCAATGTCTTGAAAATTGATAGTTTAAGAGCTGACAAAATATTGAAGAAATGTTTTACCAACTTTTTTAAATAACATTAATTACTTTATAAAAATGAACCATTTTCACCGAAAATTTTTTGAAAATATTTTTTTAAACTATTATCCAATTCGTCAAATGATACATTCTTATTTAATTTATGTATGCTAGTTATCCCACTATCTTTAATTCCACATGGTACAATGTTTTTAAATTCCTCTAGATTAGGATTTAGATTTATAGACATGCCATGATAAGTGATCCAACCAGAAATTCGAATGCCTAAAGCAGCAATTTTATCAAATCTGTTGTTTGTATTGACCCAGACACCTGGCTGATTTTTTATTCTTACTCCATAGATATTGAAATCACTTAATGATAAGATAACTAATTCTTCAAGAGCATGTATATATGCTTTTACGTCTTGTAGTCTATTTTTAAGATTAAGCATCAAGTATACTACTCTCTGACCTGGACCGTGCCATGTCCATTGTCCTCCTCTTCCAGTACGACGAATTTCTACTCTATTATTTATCAGATCGTTATCTTTTGCAGATGTTCCGGCTGTGTAAATAGACTCATGTTCTAAAAGCCAAACTAATTCTCTCTCAGAGTTTCTTTTTATATCTAAAACTCTTTTTTCCATTACTGAGATGGCAAAATCATAATCTATCAACTTATTCGATATTTTCCATTCAACAGTCTGCGTCAATTTAATAACCCTAATCTTATCATTTGCTAATATATTATTTAACTTGCATTATACAAATACTTTTGTTATCGCAAACATGATCTTTTAATATGCGGCTGTGGCGGAACTGGTAGACGCGCAGCGTTGAGGTCGCTGTGGGGTAAAACCCGTGGAAGTTCGAGTCTTCTCAGCCGCACCATTCTAAAATTTAACATATTGTAATTATTATATTTCCTTTTTTTTAATTAAAAATGTGAAACAAATTGAGAAACATTTTGTGCCTTTTTACTTAACATAGATAGGTTTGATTGATACTTTAATTTATTATAAATTTTTGCAGATCGGGAGTTTATGTTGGATACAAAAGCAAATTTAATGACTTACAATACCTTTACCTTCAAGACAGAAGCGCAAATGCTTCTTTTTAGAAGAATTTGGGAAGATAATGGTACAGCATTGTTTGATAAACTTAAAAAAAAAGGATGCACAAGGTTTTGCCTTAATCAAATATGGAATATGAAGGGAACATTTAAAATATCTGTTTTGTTTGAGTATGATAGTCCAAATGCTTTTAAACAATCTCAAAAGGAATTAGAAATTTTTACCAAAAACATTATGAAAGAACTGCAAGCCGCGGACCCTGTTATAGAGGCAAGTCGAAATATTGTTCTTCAGGACCTTAAAGTTTAACTCGTTACTCACTCAGACTCATAAAGCCACTTCAACCACATCTCATGCACCATTGATTCTGATTAAACTAACTCTGTTTTATGCCTCTTTGAAATGGTTAACACTTTACGAGATGTGTTTGATTGGATTAGAATATAATAGAATTAGAATACTTTCGGAATTCAAAATATGTATGGAATTACAGTTACTGTAAAATTACAAAATAAATTAGCCAAAGATTCTATAGTCATGTCCCTTAAAAAACATGAGTGAAGAGTTATTTAATGAAAATGGAGGCTTTTTAATTAGGTGCTTCACAGAAGTGTCAGATACTCAAATAGATATGTTTCATTTGTGGAAGAATAAATCATATTTATTAAAAACAAGAACAAAGTTTTCTTACAAGTTTTGGAATGATATAAAGTAAATGGGATGAATAGTAAGCAAGTCAGAGGGCGAAACGGTAATTGAAATGTCAGAATTAATAAACAATGCTAATGTTCAAATTAAATGATGTACGTTAGAATTGTAGAAATAACAGCTCCTACCAAACTGCAATTAAATATTTTTTTAGATTATTTAAGATTTACTCATTTTCCAAAAAATTTAAAACAGGGTCAAACATCTGCAAAAGTTTTTAGAGTTAATGAAGAGTCAGCGTTTGTTATTGCTGAATTCAAAGATAAGAAATCCGCAGATAAAATTAAAATTATGAATAATCCAGAAATTAATGAATTAAAAACTAACTTAAAAATAAGGTCATTTGAGGGACCAATTGAGTATTATTTAGATTAATAGGTTAATGAAAGAAACAAATACTGAAAATAGAAAGAATAACTTTATTGTCATTTATGATTTTCTGTCAGAAGAATTGTCAAATGAATACAAAGCATCTTTTAAAAAATCATATCCTAAAGGTGTAACGCATGGTAAGTGGGCTGAAGACGCATTAGGAGAGTTTGCAACATGTTTCCAAACATGGCTTGGAAACGGCAGCAGCTTTTTTTGTTCACATTATTTAGCAAAATCAAAAGAAGATGTAGAAAAACAAGTTCAAAGTTGGGGTACGGATAAATATGCTAGTTTTTTTGTAGTTGAGATAGATAGATTTACATCTGCTTTAAAACCAAAATATGAAACGATAGAGTTAAGTAGTTGGTATAAAGCGAATTAAGAAATTTTTAATTTAGAGGTTAAAGGTATGTACACAAGAACTCATATTTTTAAATTTGTTAACAAGGTATCAAAAGAATCTTTTAGACTTTTTTGTATAAATTACACAGATACTTTGTTTAAACACGGTTTAAATTTTTCTTTATTTATTGATATATCTGATACCTCATTTCAATTCTTAACAGTTTGGAAGTCAGAAAAGGAATGGGAAAACTCTTATAAAAAGGCTGGTGAACATTTAGATATTAAAAAACAGATTAAGGAAATGGGAGCTACAATGACTATAGTTGGAGGTAATACAAATGGAAGATTTACTTCTCAAACTAATTTTAACCTTTTAGAAAAGATAGATTAGTATTGCAGATGAATATTTTGTTTAGATTGTAACTATTGGTATTTTATCCTTTATTATTTTATATACTTATATTGTCGTTATTTAGTTAATTTTTAAAGGAGGTTGTAATTTATGCAAGAACTAAAGAATTCATTCCCATCAGCAAAATTAATTAGTCATGTTTTAATAGATTTTTCTAGTGAAGCAGAAATGGATTTATTTATAAACTATGTTGAAAAAACAGGCGCAAATTTTTACGAGAATATGAAGAAAATTGGATTAATGCGTTTTAGATTAAATCAGGTATGGAACAAAGAGGGTGGCTTTGCTTTATCAACATTATTTGAATATGAAGATGAAAAAGCTTTTTTAAAAGGTCAAAAAGTAATAGAGAAACACTTTGAAGAAAATCAAAATTTTTTCAAGAAGATCACTGTTAAAAGATTAACCACTAGAACCCTTAACTTACTAGATTATAATTATTAATCCATATCAATATATTTGCTGAGCACCCTAAATATATATATATATCTAGCAATTCCCCCATGTCCCATGCCCGGGCAGTATTATACTAAGTGTTAAAAAAGTTTTGAATAACTGACAAATATAACCAATATAAGCGTTACATATAAGTGTTATTATAGTTAGATATATTTACACATATCCATATCCACTTTATCTATACTAAGAACGCTAAATTAAAATGTAAAACAAAGTGTCAAAGAATTTTAAGTGTAGCTTTTAAATCTGAAAATTGTCCAATACTAGCAAAATTTGTGTTTAAAATATTTAATAATAGAGGCATAGTATCTGAGTTCAAAAATGATTAATACTTTACGGTACAATTCTCTAAAACAACAAATTTTTAGATATTAATTTTCTAAATAGATTTTTATTTTAAACCTCAACTCTTTAATCTAATTGTTAATACATTAATTCAATCTTAGTTAAATAATTGTCAATAAATTAAACATTTAAACAATATTTTCAGGCTTTTATGAATATCCTTTAGACAATAAATATCAATTTGATATCGTTAAATAAAGAAGATAAATAGTGCAAAATAAATCAACAAAATCTTTTCAATTTATGCCTTTTAGTGTTTTTAAAGACATTATTAATATAAATAATAGTCAAAAAGCTATTATGATAAAACGTATTTTAGACATTAAAAATTCAAATCAGAATAATAATTCAGCTTGGTCAAGCGATATACATGGGGAACAATTCTTGTTAAGAAATAAGTTTTTTAGAAAATTGTATAAAGAAATTGGAACTAAGGTTAAGGAATATGCTTGTACATTAAACATAAATATAGAAATGATTGATTTTTATATGCAAAGGTCTTGGGCCACAGTTTGTGATAAAGATGAGTATTTAAATCCTCATAAACACTGGCAGTCCAATATTAGTTTCGCGTATTATCTAAAAAAACCTTTAAATTCTGGAAATATTGTTTTCAGTTTTAATGAAAACCCAAACGAAATTGCAGATAAATTATTTTCCTATGATAAAGTACAAAAGGGTTTACTTAGTGATATAAATAATCTTAACCAAACTATTTTTGAGATTGACGCCTTGGAAAATGAAATTGTTATTTTTCCTTCTAAAACAGCACACTCCACTATGAGAAATTTATCAAACGAAGATAGAATTTCAATATCTGGTGATATCTCAATAATGCTAAAAAACTCTAGTCAATTTGAACATTTATTGCCAAACCCAAATTTTTGGCAGAAGTTTTAATAATTAATCAAAATGCATTAACACCTTGAGTATTGTTTTTAAAATTATCTAACCTAAATCATACCATATATGCATAAACTAAAAACTCTATATTGACTCATTTTCAATCTATTATCATGTGTTATACATCTTTGCTTTTACTTAATATACTCCGGCTACATAAATAACTTAATGGGTTTGTACTTTACGAGGTGTATTTGTTTCACTTAAAGTACAAAAATGTTTTTAGAATATTTTGAAATTATTACCTTTGCTGTAATTTTGTGCTCTGTATTTTTTGGAGGCATAGTTAAAGGATCAGTTGGTATTGGAATGTCTATGTTTTCAGTTCCATTGATAGCTTTTATTTTACCTCCTACTAAAGCAATGATGCTTTTATGCTTTCCAGTTATAGTAACAAATTTTATCCAAATGGATATCAAAAGAGGAATAAGTAATTCTAGGTTTTTTCCAATGTTTATAACACTTTTTTTAGGTATACTTATTGGTGGAAAACTAATATTAAGTTTAAATTTGAAAACAATCTCAATAATAATTGCGTTGACAATTATTATTTTTACGTCTTTCAACTTTTTAGGATTAAATCTAAATTGGCTTAAACCAAAATATGAGAAAATAATATCAATCTTTATTGGTTTTTTTTCAGGTATCCTGGGAGGGGTGTCTACGTTCTATGCACCACCTATAATTACCTTTTTAGTTTCATTAAATTTAGCAAAAGAGAATTTTATAAAAACTACAGCAACAATGTATTTTTTAGCTTCTGTACCATTATATTCATCCCTCATTTTTCATGGTTTAGGAAATTTTTATGATTTGTTAGTAAGTCTTATTATTACAGCACCAGCTTTGTTAGGACAGTATTTGGGTACTAAAATTAGGGTAAGATTATCTAACGAAATATTTAGAAAAACCATTTTAGTAATTCTAATTATTATTGGTTTTTCATTATTATTTAAGAATTTATAAAATATTTTATTTATTTCATGTACATGCTTCATGCTTAAAATCTTATCATGATGTCCAAAGTAACTTTAAACAAAGCAATTACTCTTTTAGATTATATTATTAGAAACTAATAACTACATTAATCTAGTATCAATAATTCTTCTAACAACAAAGCTAATAATATTAAGTACGTTTTTTTGTTAACGAGACATATGATTACTTTATACTTAATTTGTAATACTATTAATGAAGGTATAGATAAAGTATTTAATTTAAGAATAATAAAAAAATGAATGAATTAACTCAAAATAAATTAGAGAGCTATGCCTGCAGAATTTTAAATGATTATGATGTGAAAAATCATAGTGCTTTGTTTAAAAATAAAAATATCAAGATTAGTATCTCAGATGCTTATAAAATTCAATCAATACTAACTGATCTCAGAATAAAGAGAGGTGAAAAAGTAATTGGTTACAAAATTGGAAGTATTTCTAAACAAACACAAAAAAAATATGGTTTTTCCCATCCAGCTTGGGGACGTTTATGGGAAAGTGAACTTCATTCAAATGGAATAAAATTAAATAAAGAAAATTATTCAAATCCAGCAATGGAAGCTGAATTTGGTATAAGATTCAATCGTGATTTACATCCTAAAGAAGTTAGTTTTGAATATATATTAGCTTCAATTGACACAATTCACCCAATAATTGAAATACATAATCTAATATTTTATGGTAATAAACCCTATGGTGCAGAACATATTTCAAATAATGCAATAAATGCCGGCGTGGTTTGTGGTCTTGGAATAGTCAAACCAAAATTTGGAGAAATTACTGACCTAAAATTGATTTATGATAAAATCACAATAGATAAATGGACAAATAAAATATGGCCTATTGACATGTTATCAGCAGTTGAGTGGTTTGTTATGGAACAAGCGAAGATGAATAATCAAATAAAAAAAGGGGATCTTATTTTGACAGGTGCATATGGTCCTCCAATTCCAATAGTTGATAAAAAAAGGATAGAGGTTAACTCTAGTTTGTTTGGAAACGTTTCAGCAATTTTTAAATAATAATAGTTTTTATATCTTCTGAATAATATAGACTTAGTTAACATCTTTAGCACTAATCATGTACCAATAACTTTGATTACAAAAACTCTGCTGTATTACTAGACGCATAAACTAAATGGATAATACTTTACGGATAATATTTCGTTAGATTAGTATATTCCTACTTAATATTTAAAATATTTATAGGAGATAAAATGCCATTAATAAGAATAGATGTTCCTGAAGGTGTTTCTACGGATATTAAAAAACAAATACACAGTAAAGTAAGAGAAGTTGTATTAAAAACATTAGCTCCTAAAGAAGTTAAATATGACTATGTTTCTATTAGAGAGGCTTTTGGTTTTATAGGTGATGGTCTTCCAGTTATTGATGTGGATTTGAGACCCGGGAGAGATGCGACAAGAAAAAAAGCTCTTGTTGACGGTATATCTGAAGTTCTCAAAGAAACATTAAATATTACTAAAGAAGATGTATATTGTCTGTTTAGAGAAACACCGGCACATAATCATTACACCGGAGGTGAACCTTTGCCAGAATGGGTAGCATCTGATGAATGTAAATAATGAAAATAATAATCTATTATTAAAATTGATTAATACATGTTAAGTATTAATTATGAGAAAAGAACTAAAGATATTTTTATGTGTTGTAACATTTTTTATTTTGTTAAAGGGTTACATTTTCTTTTTTATTAGCCCTTCTATACTTACCAATCCAAATATGGGGTACCAATTTATAGTTAAATAAATAAGATGATATATGTACTTATTGATGATTAAAATTTTAAAAATTGAAAATATTTATTGCTTGTCCTAAAGTGACTTATGAACAGAAAACTGACAGAAAAAAAGTTTACTAATTGGTGGAATGACGGAGAGAATAAATTTTCAAAGTTTATATATATATTTGTCAGTTGGTGGGATAATGGTAAAAACAAGTTTTTAAAAGCAATTTATTTTTCTATTTTTTTACATTTTTTATTTGTTGCTTTTTGGTTGCTTAGTATTGGAATTGGGTACATATTTTAATAAAAATATTTTTTTAAAAGGACACAAATTGAAAAAAAATGGAAAGCCACACCCCTATATTTTTAAATGGTATGCTAGTGCATATATCATTTTAGCAATTATTGTAACCTATCTAGAATATGATAATTGGTTTAGTTGAAAATAATAAGTATTACTTTTTTTATTTGCTAAGCTGTGCACAAATCAATAAATTTTTATCTAAACTAATATTCTTAAAGGAATTTGTATCTAATGAGTTAAATAAAAATTCTAAATTATTTAAGTTATAATTATACAGATTCTAATTTAACTTTAATGCAATTCTTACTAATAATTGCTGGATAATTTATGACGTGTAATAGCTCATTTTCCATTTCCTTTATTCTTTTATTACATTTAGCTTCTGTTGAATAGTAGCCTTTAGTATCCTCAATCCCAAAACATTCTTTTTCGTGATGGATTAAGTTCATTGGCGAACATACTAACATAATTGCAAAAAACATATTTATTCTCCATGTTTTCCCCCATGGTTATGTTATAATGAACAAACTTTGAAGTATCTCAAAGTTTTTTTCAAAACAAGTTGGGTTTATGTAATTTTTTTATGCAGAAACTATCTTTGTTATTAAAAATTAATCAATTTATATGAATTTTCTATAATTAAAAGATATGTATCAGCTTAAAAATCTGACATGTATTTATCAATTAAATATCTTTAACAATAATAATTTATTATAATAAGTTATTAAATAAAATTAAATCTTTGTATAATACAATATATTATGTATTAGCCTTTAGACTCTTTTTTTATTTTTTCTTCCAGATGACCAATCATAATTCTTCTCATATGCAGCTCTAGCCAAATCTGTAAAGGAATATTCACGAATATCATCTTGGCCAACTCTGATAGAGAATATAAAAAGCTCCAGTTTTTTTTATACTAGACGCGCTACCTGAAGCAATTTTACTTTTATTAACTAAAGTTCCAAATTTTGTTTCAATTATGTTTGTCACCTCTACACTCCCCCAAGTATAAATAAGTAGAACTAGTATGAACTAATATCTTTGAAAAAGACAAAATATATTTTAATTGTTATACTTTAAAGGTTAACAGTACTTATACATAAAATGAGACCTTTCGGTAGTATGTTGCCTTACGTGAGTACTCCATCGTCCTTTTTCTACTGCTACAGACCATTCACTACTGTTAACTACGTCTGGATTTTCTATTTCATACATTGCTACAAACTTTTGACTTGGAGCATCCATTGACTTGGTTTTACCTCCAATAGACAACATAAAAGGAACGCCATGACCTCTTGTGACTTTATTAACTCCTGACACTTCCAATAAATATGGTATGTGTTCCTTGTCATATACTTCATTAAAGAGACTTTCAAATTCAGACTTTACATTCATAGAAACTATAAAAATATACTTTGATTTAGACATATTTTCTCCCTTAAACTTGGCTTGCAGACTTTATTAATAATTCTTTTTCTTTTTTCTTTAGTTTTTTTACTTCTATTTCTCTTTTACAAGCGGTACTTCTATTTAAAAAATCTTCTTTATAAATCAATTCTACAGGTAATCTTCCTCTAAGATATTTGGAGCCATTTCCTGACTTATGTGCTCCAATTCTTTTTTCTAGGTTATTGGTTATCCCAGTGTAGATTGAATTATCTCTACATCTTAACATATAAACAAACCAGATCATTTATATTTTACTATTGTTTTCTCTTGTCATATCGATAAAAATATCTTCAAGACTAACATCTTTCGTAGATAAATCTATTATATCCAAATTTGATTTATGTAAGGTTTCAAAAACTTTTTTCGTAGAAATTTTATTAGGATTAAAGTGCAATTTCACTTTATTTCCATGAATTATTATTTGTCCAATATTTTTAAGAAAATTTTTATCTTTTGTCGAAATCTTATTTTTACTTAACGTGATTTTAATTATTTTTTTGTTTGATTTTGCAAGAAGAGAATTTGTAGTTTCATTTGTAATAATTCTACCTTTATTAATAATAGCTATATGGTCACATAAATTTTCTGCCTCTTCTAGATAGTGCGTAGTTAATATTATAGTAACACCTTGTTCATTCAATTTTTTAAAATATTTCCATAATTTTTGTCTTAACTCTACATCTACCCCTGCAGTAGGTTCGTCTAGTATAACAATTGGGGGCGAATGTACCATTGCTTTAGCAACTAGTAACCTTCTTCTCATTCCACCAGATAATGTTCGACTATAACTCTTAGCTTTATTACTTAAATCCATTAACTTTAATAATTCATCTGTCCTCCAAGATTTTTTAGGAACATTAAACATACCAGAATGTAAATTTAAAGTTTCTTGAGGAGTAAAAAAAGCATCAATATTTAACTCTTGTGGAACAACACCTATTGCTAATTTTGATTGTTTTCTATATTTGTCAATATCATAACCCCATACAATTACCTGGCCAGAACTTTTAATAACCGCTCCAGAAATAATATTTATCAGCGTTGATTTACCTGCACCATTAGGGCCCAAAAGACCAAAAATACTTCTAGCTGGTATATTTAAAGATACATTGTTTAATGCATTATTTTTAGTATCTCCATCATAGGATTTATTAAGATTTTTAATTTCCAAGGCTAATTTATTATCTGGAATTTCCCAATAATTTTTATTCATTTATAATCTTTCTAATGATTTTTCTCATATCCCCAAAAAAAAAATATCAGATCTTTATGATTTAATGACAATTACATCAATTTATTTATAATATAATATCAATAAAATAACTGTAATTTTTTTCAAAATAATCTTAAATGAGCGATAATTTAAAACACACTAAAAGACCAGATATAAAATTGAATGACCCGAATAATTTAATATTAATTGATGGTTCAGGGTATATTTTTAGAGCTTTTTATGGGTTACCCTCTATGACAAATGAAAATGGGGTGCCTGTCAATGCAGTGTTTGGTTATACAAAAATGTTACTCAAACTGATTGATGATTTTAAACCAATGTACGTAGCTGTTATATTTGACGTTGCAAGAAAAACATTTAGGAATGATCTTTACAAATTATATAAAGCTAATCGATCTGATCCTCCGGAAGAATTAATTCCCCAATTTTCAATTATTAGAGAAGCAACTAATGCTATTGGCTTACCTGTTGTTGAAATGGAGGGTTTTGAAGCTGACGACTTAATAGCAACATATTCAAACATTGCCCAAAAAACAAATAAAAAGGTAATCATAATTTCTAGTGACAAAGATCTTATGCAATTAGTTGATGATAACACAATATTATTTGATCCAATGAAACAATATTGGATTAATGATGAGCAAGTTTTTGAAAAATTTGGGGTTTATCCAAGTAAAGTGATTGATGTTCAATCACTTGCAGGTGATAGCAGTGACAATATACCTGGAGTTCCTGGAATTGGTGTTAAAACAGCTGCGGAGTTAATAAATCAATACGGTGATTTAGAACAACTGTTAATCAGAGCAACTGAAATAAAACAAAATAAAAGAAGAGAAAATTTGATAGAATATGCTGATCAAGCAAGATTATCTAGATCATTAGTAACCTTAAAAAAAGATGTACCAGTTATTTCAAAAATTGATGAGTTCAAAATAAATTCTATTTTGGAACTTAATAAATTAATTCCTTTTTTAAAAGCCCATGGATTTAAAAGCTTATTAAATAAATATGAAAATGTTGTGAAAGAAGAAATCAAAGAAGAATCAAAAGTTTCAAAATTAGATGTTATTAAAAATGATCAAGAGTTTAAATCCATTTCAAAAAATTATTATTTAATTGAAAATTTATCGGACTTAAAACTTTTTTTATACAGATGTTATGATAAATCTACTATTGCTGTAGATTGTGAAACGGACTCTTTAAATGCTAAAAATGCTAACTTAGTTGGTCTATCATTGTCATTTGAAGAAGGTGAGGCTTGTTATATACCTTTAAGGCATGGAATAAATTTGGAAAATAATCAGTCAGGGTTTATTTTTGACGATGTAAAATCATTTAAACAAATTCCATTTGGTGACGCAATTTCCTTAATTAAACCACTTCTAGAAGATAGTTCAATTTTAAAAATTGGTCATAACATTAAATACGATTCATTAGTAATGAAACAAGAACATAATGGTAATATTAATTTAAATCCTGTTAGTGATACTATGTGTATTTCATATGTGGTAGATCCAGGAAGAGTGGATAGCCACAAATTAGATGCTTTAGCATTGCGTGAATTAAACCATGATACCATCAAATATGATGATATTTGTGGAAAAGGAAAAAATAAAATTTCATTTAATCAATTGTCTCCCTTAGATGCGCTAAATTACGCGGCTGAAGATGCTGATATAACTCTATCAATTTACAATAGAGTTTTACCAAGAATAATTAATGATAAAAAGTTTTCAGTTTATAAAAGACTAGAAAATCCATTGATTAATGTATTGTTAGAAATGGAAAATACAGGGATAATCATTAATCCTAAAAAACTCAATGAAATTTCTAAAAATTTATCAAGTCAGATTGATAAATTGGAAGAGCAAATATTCAAAATGAGTAAAACTAATTTCAATATAGGTTCTCCCAAACAATTAGGAGAAATTTTATTTGATAAGATGAAAATTGAAGGCGGCAAACGTTCAAAAAATGGCTCCTGGCAAACAAGTGTTGAAATATTAGAAAAAATTTCTGACATGGGATATGCAATTGGAGACGTTATTTTGAGTTGGAGACATTTTTCTAAACTTAAAAGCACTTACACGGATGCGTTAGTTGAACAAATAAACTCAAAAACTCATAGAGTTCACACTAACTATTCTATGGTTGGAGCAAGCACTGGAAGGCTGTCTTCTTCAAATCCAAATTTACAAAACATACCAATTAGAACTGAAGAAGGAAGGTTAATTAGAACAGCTTTTGAGCCAAAGCAGGGCTTCAAATTAGTTTCAATGGATTATTCTCAAATTGAATTAAGGTTGATTGCTCATATTGCAGATGAAAATAAGATGTTGGATGCGTTTAATGATAATTTAGATATTCACGCCGATACTGCCTCTAAGGTGTTTGGTATACCAATAAAAGAAATGACTTCAGAGTTTAGAAGAAAGGCAAAGGCAATTAATTTTGGAATTATCTATGGTATTTCAGCATATGGTCTTGCAAAGCAGTTAAAATGTTCTGCAAATGAAGCAAAGGATTTTATTAGTTCATACTTCTACAGATTCCCAAAAATTAGAGATTATATGGAACAAATTAAATCTAATTTAGATAGTGATGGCTATGTAGAAACTTTATTTAATAGACGTGTTTATATTAATCATAGTAATTCCAAAAACCAAAAGCTGAGAGGGTTTGCAGAAAGGCAAGCTATTAATGCTCCTATTCAAGGTACTGCAGCGGACATTATTAAATTGGCGATGATTAAAATTCATAAACAGTTACTAAATAAAAAAGAAATTTCTATGCTGATGCAAGTCCATGATGAGTTAGTATTTGAAATTAAAGAAAAAAATATTGAAGAATTTACAAATGTTATACTACCCATAATGGAAGCTGCTAACTTACCAATCGTACCTTTGAAAGTTAACTTAAAAGTAGATGTAGGTGTTGGAAATAATTGGGCTGAAGCTCATTGATTATATTATTTAACATAAATTAACTTAATTTAGCCTTGAATAAACCTAAATTTTCTCATCAAATAATCATAAATAAATAATTATTTTTTTAAATACAGGTGAAATAATGAGTGAAAAGATAATACTTGTTGATGATGATAGTAATATTTTAGCATCTGTTTCCCTTGCCTTAAGGGCAGAGGGTTGGTCAGTTGAAACTTATAATGATAGTGAACAAGGACTTGTTGCATTACAAAGAAACTCTCCGGATATAGCTGTTTTAGACATTAAAATGCCAAAAATGGATGGTATGGAACTTTTAAAACGTATTAGGGTTTCTAATGATGTACCAGTTATTTTTTTAACTAGTAAAGATGATGAAATAGACGAAGCAATTGGTCTTAGAATGGGTGCTGATGACTACATAACTAAGCCATTTTCGCAAAAACTACTGATAGAAAGAATAAGAGCAGTCCTTAGAAGGACTTTATTTAAAAATTCAGATTCATCAGATAAAATGATCCAAAGAAATGAGTTATCCCTTGATCCAGACAGGCATCTTTGTAAGTGGAAAGGACAAGAGATAAGGCTGACTGTTACAGAATTTTTAATACTTTATACATTGGCACTTAGACCAGGATTAGTAAAAAATAGAGATCAACTTATAGACACAGCATATGGTGAAACTATATATGTTGATGACAGAACTATTGATAGTCATATAAAGAGAATGAGAAGAAAATTTAGAATTTTTGATAAAAATTTTGATTGTATTGAAACTCTATATGGTGTTGGGTATAGGTATAGAGATGTATAAAAATTGAGAAAGTTTTTTAGAATTATAAAGAGATTATATTTTCCTCTTAAAATGAGAATATTATTTATAATTTTATTACCAGTTTTATTATATCCTATCATTATAATTTACTTCAACAAGTATCAAGAAATTTTGATTAAATCTGAGTTTGCAGCCATAGAAAGACAAGGTCTTACTCTTACGAAAGCACTTGCGTTGGCAGAAAACCAATATGGCCTAATTCAAAATAATCAAATCTCTAGTCCTGCGTTACAAAGTCTTATTCCTAAAGTTGATTATGGATCTAACATTAGAGCAAGACTTTTCAATATATACGGGAATTTAATAGCTGACACAAAAGCAAGCATGAAATATAGTCCATTTGTTAAAGTAAGTCCTTTACCATCCGTAGATAAGGATTTTTCTTTAAAAACTTATTTCACTGACTTTGTCTTTTTATTTTCAAATATTATATCAAAACCACTAAATCTTCCACTTTATGTTGATAATAGAGAATTTTCGTTAGAAGATTTTCCAGAAGTTATCATGGCTCTGAGAGGTGAAAACACAAAAGTGCTCAGGCAAGATAAAAGTGGAAATTTATTTTTATCAGTTGCAATTCCTATTAAAAATATTCGCATGATTAGGGGCGCTGTTCTTCTATCAGTTTCGGGTAGTAAAATAGAAAAAGAATTAGTAGACTTGGAAACTGAACTTTTTAAAGCATTTGGGGTAATTTTATTAGCAACCATTACTCTTGCTCTTTATTTTGGAAGATCAATAACTAACCCTATAGTAAAGTTATCAAATGAGGCTGATAAAATAGCAGAAGACAAAATGATGAAAACTTTTAATCTAAGTGAATTTAGATTTAGAAAGGACGAAATAGGGAAACTAGCGCGATCATTTTTCAAAATGACTAATGAATTACAAAAAAGAATAGATCACATAGCAGAATTTGCTGCGGATGTCGCACATGAGTTAAAAAATCCTATAACATCTGTGAGGTCTGCTTCAGAAACAATTAGTAAAGTAAGAAGTGCAAGTGAACAGAAAAAATTAATAAAAGTTATCCAAAATGATGTTGAAAGAATTAATAGATTAATTAACGATATTTCTGCAGCTTCAAGGCTAGATTCAGAATTATCTAGAATAGAAATGAAAAAAATAAACATTTCGATTCTACTTGAAACTTTGGTTGATGTAAGATCATCCACAGTTGATTGTAATATAAATTTTTTAAAATATTCCGAAGATATGTATATTTTTGGTAATGAAAATAAGATTGCACAGGTTTTTGATAATTTAATACAAAATGCGGTTTCTTTTTCAACTGATAAACAGATTATAAATATACGTTTAGAAAAAAGCTTAGAACATGTTATTATTCTCGTTGAAGATAGTGGTCCAGGTTTCTCGAATGGATCTCTAAATAAAGTTTTTGATAGATTTTATACAGACAGACCTAAAAATGAAAAGTTTGGAAATCATTCTGGCTTGGGTTTATCCATTTCAAAACAAATAGTCTTAGCGCATGGAGGGACTATTGAAGCTTTAAATAGATTTAACCAAAAGAATGAATGTGTCGGAGGTAGTGTTAAAGTCAGTTTTCTAGAAATATAAAAGCATAAAAAATTAAAAAGTAATAAATTCACAGTTTTCAAAAGATAGTTAGAGTGTTATAGGAGTATAAATATTTTTAAGGATTATTATGAAAGATTATTCAATATCAGATATTAGCCTTGCCAACTGGGGAAGAAAAGAAATATCAATTGCTGAGACAGAGATGCCAGGATTGACTGCTTGCAGAGAATTATATGGAAAAGAACAACCATTAAAAGGAACTAGAATAGCAGGCTGTTTACATATGACTATACAAACAGCCGTACTTATTGAAACTTTGGTAAGCCTTGGAGCAACCGTTAGATGGGCTAGTTGTAATATATATTCAACACAAGATCACGCTGCTTCGGCTATTGCTGAACAAAATATCCCAGTTTTTGCTAAAAAGGGTGAAACTCTAAAAGAGTATTGGGAGTATGTTGATAAAATATTTACATGGTCTAAAGGTACGTTTGCTAATATGATTCTAGATGACGGTGGAGATGCCACACTTTACATAATTTTGGGAGCAAAAGCTGAAAGTGGAGAAAGGGTGCTTGCGTCACCAGCTAATGAAGAAGAAGAGGCGCTTAAAACTCAAATCATGTCTAGACT
Source organism: SAR116 cluster bacterium AG-335-B03 (assembly GCA_003282435.1). Taxonomy (GTDB): domain Bacteria; phylum Pseudomonadota; class Alphaproteobacteria; order Puniceispirillales; family Marisalimonadaceae; genus Marisalimonas. The sequence goes on along the minus strand of QBZG01000014.1, from coordinate 18,604 downwards.
TAAATCTTCTCCAGGTTGGTTTACTAAGGTCAAAAATAGTATTAAAGGAGTAACAGAAGAAACAACGACAGGTGTTTTAAGATTATACCAAATGGCTGAAAAAGGTGATCTTCCTTTTCCGGCGATAAATGTAAATGACTCTGTAACAAAATCTAAGTTTGACAATTTATACGGATGTAGAGAATCTTTAGTTGATGGTATTAGAAGGGCTACAGATGTCATGTTATCCGGTAAAGTAGCTGTAGTAGCTGGATTTGGTGATGTTGGTAAAGGTTCAGCGGCTTCCCTTCGTCAGGGTGGAGCAAGAGTGATTGTAACAGAGATTGACCCAATTTGCGCGTTACAAGCTGCAATGGAAGGTTATGAGGTGTGTTCAATGGAAGAAGCTTGTCCAAGAGGAGACATTTTTGTAACCGCAACTGGTAATAAAGATGTTATTACAGTTGACCACATGAGAGATATGAAAGATAGAGCTATAGTTTGTAATATAGGTCATTTTGATTCTGAAATACAGGTTGAATCATTACAAAATATGAAGTGGTCAGAAGTTAAACCTCAAGTGGATGAAGTAGAGTTTCAAGATGGTAAACGATTAATTGTGTTAGCAAAGGGAAGATTAGTTAACTTGGGTTGTGCAACTGGGCACCCCAGCTTTGTAATGAGTGCTTCATTTACCAATCAAGTTTTAGCACAGATTGAAATTTGGCAAAATTCTAAAAACTATGAAAATAAGGTCTATACGTTACCAAGACATCTAGATGAAAAAGTCGCTACATTCCATTTGGAAAAAGTAGGGGCAACTTTATCTAAATTATCAAATGAGCAAGCTGATTATATCGGTGTTCCAGTCCAAGGTCCTTTCAAGTCTGATAATTATAGGTATTGAGCATGAAGGCATTATCAGAAATTATTGTCAAATCTGAAAATGAAATGAAATATATTGGTGGTTTGATATCAAGATTATTAAAAGCAAACGATCTAATTACTTTTGAAGGTGATTTGGGAGTTGGTAAAACTTTTCTTTGTAAGTCTATTATATGCAGTATTACAAATATTAAAGAAGTACCAAGTCCAACATTTAACCTCGTTCAAACTTATCCTTTGAATAAGGTTATAGAAATATGGCATTGCGATTTTTATAGAATTAATAACTTTGAAGAAGTTGAAGAAATCGGTATCTTTGAAGATCTAAAAAAAAAATTATTTTGCTAGAATGGCCAAGATTTAATTTAGAAATTAAAAATTTGGACCCCTTAAACATTACTATCACTTTTATTGGTCACAATGAGAAGAAATTTTCAGAATTAAGAAAAGTTTCACTATTTGGATCTGTAAATTGGTTTAATAGGATAAAAGAGCTTTCCTTAAAGTTGAATATGAATAAATGAGTATGAATTTTGTTTTTTATGATTTGGAAACTACAGGAAGAAATTCTACTTGGGATCAAATTATTCAAGTTGCCGCAATCTTAGTCGACAAGAATTTTAATGAGCTTGAAAGATTTGAGGATAGATGTCGTTTAAAATCAGGTTTGGTTCCCGAACCTGGTGCTTTATTAGTTAATAAAACATCAATAGAGATGTTAAACAATGTTAATTTATCACATTATGGTTTAATAAAAAAGCTTCAGGATAAATTTAAAAAATGGTCTCCAGCTATATTTATTGGATATAATACTATTTCATTTGATGAAGAGTTTCTTAGAAAAACTTTTTTTAAATTACTTCTAGAACCATATATAACTCAATTTAATGGAAATAAAAGAGCAGATGTTTTAGGAATAACAAGATCATCTAAATATTATTATCCGGAATGTTTAGAAGTTGGTATGAATGAAAAAGGGAATCAAATATTCAAACTAGATAATTTGACTGAATTGAACAAGATTACTCATAATGCACATGACGCTATGGGTGATGTAGAAGCTACTATGGAAATTACAAAAATTTTACAAAAAAAAGCTAACATAATTTGGGATTCTGCTTTGAATAACAGTACTAAAATTGATGTTGATAACTTCCTAATTAACAATAATATTGTTTGTATGGATGAATATTTTTTTGGTAAATTCAACACCCATGTAGTAACTTACTTATGCAAAAATCATTTTAACTATCCTCAGTGTTTTGATTTGCTTCATGATCCTGTTGATTATTTTGATATGTCAATAAAAGATTTAAAAATTAAAATTAAACAAAGACCAAAACTAATAAGAGAAATAAAAAATAATAAGAATCCTGTATTATTGGATGCAAGCCATATTGAAAAAATACCTCTTTATAAATCTATAGGAGTTGAAGTTCTTCACAAAAGAGCAGAGATGATCAAAAAAAACCCAGATTTTAAAAATAAAATACAGAGAATATTATTTGAAGAAAATGAAGAAAAGGAGGTTTATAAATCTCAAATTGATTTACAACCTGAAGATAGCTTATATTTTGGAGGTTTCGCAGATAACAATGATAAATCAAAAATGATAGATTTTCATAATGCCGATTGGGAAGAAAAGTTTTATATATCAAACCACTTTAAAGATCAAAGATATAAATACTTTGCTCAAAGATTAATCTATGAAGAAGCACCTTTAGTACTTCCCAAATCTGATTATAATATTATTCATAAAATTATTGCAAAACAGATTTTAAGTACTGATAATGAAAAATGGAATACAATACCAAAATCATATCATGAATTAGATACTTTTAGAGAACAATTTGAGATCAAGGGTGATGACGAAAAACTATTATTTTTAGAAGAATTAGACAATTTTCTTCAAGATCTAGAAAAGAAATATCAATAAATTATAATTAGCAAAGAAAGTTGGGAGATTAAAAAAAATGGCAACTAATAAAACCAATGACCAAAAATTTAAACAAGATGTTTTAGAATCAAAAGAACCAGTTTTAGTTGATTTTTGGGCAGAGTGGTGTGGACCCTGTAAAGCTATTGGTCCGTCTCTTGAGGAATTATCTGAAGAAATGGCGACCAAACTAAAAATAGTGAAAATTAATGTTGACGAGAATCCTTCAACATCGCAAGCTTATGGTATAAGAAGTATTCCAGCTTTAATGATTTTCAAAGATGGTCAAAAAATATCTGAAAAAATGGGAGCGTTACCAAAATCAGCTCTTGAAACTTGGGTTAACGAGACAATTTAATCAATCTTTGTTTTATTAAATTTTAAAGTATTTCCTGCTAAATAAAGTGATCCAGTAATTAAAAGAGGTATATCTTTTTCAGCATGATGTAAGGCATTTTCCAAATTTTGTGCAGGAAGTACTTCTAACCCTATTTTTTTTAATTTTGCAATTATTTCATCTGGAGAATATGATGTCTCTATTTCAGGAATAGCCATAGCAAACACTTTATTAATATGATTTTTGATTATTTTCACAAAATTTTCAACATCTCTATTTTTCAACATGCCAATTATTAAATTCCATTTTCCTATAGATTTTTTATTTAAATATTGATTCAACACATATGCACTATCATTATTATGTGCACCGTCTAGGATTGTTATATTATTTCTATAATTGATAATTTTTCCTTGTCTTATCTGATGAATTCTTCCAGGCCAATTCGCTTGTTTTAAAGCTAAATTTGTCTTTGATAAGGATATTAATGGTAATATTTTTTTTGCAGCAGTATAAGCTGTAGATGCATTCTCATATTGATGATCACCACTTAATCCAAGCATTGTATTTGTAGAAATATTTTCAATATCAATTATTTCAGTTTTCAAATTTTTTGCGCATGTTAAAAGGGTTTGACGTGCTTTTATATTCTTTTGCTTCGCAATAATAACTGGGGTGTTTTTTCTAAAAATTCCAGCCTTTTCGCGCGCTATCTCTTCAATTTTTTCTCCAAGGAACTCAATGTGATCAAAACCTATTTTAGTTATTATAGTAAGTTTTTTATTTTCAATAATATTTGTGGCATCTAATCTACCACCCAAACCTGTTTCAAATATATTTACATCACTAGGTTGTCTTTCAAAAGCAATTATAGCTGCTGCAGTCGTTATCTCAAAAAATGTAATTGGGTTATTAGCATTTTTTGTTTCTACTTCTTCTAAAATTTTAATCAGTTTTTCATCTGAAATAAACTTATTATTTATTCTTATACGTTCATTAAAATTAATTAAATGAGGCGATGTGTATAAATTTACTGATAACTTATGATATTCCAATATTTCCTTGAGAAAAGATGCTGTTGAACCTTTGCCATTAGTACCTGCAATATGAATTACATTTTGTAACCTGTTTTGTGGGTTATTAAATTTTTTCATTAGTAATTTTAATCTGGAAAGATCGAAGTCTATCAGTTTTGGGTGAAGTGAAAACATTCTATTTAATGTGTGTGATAATTTATGTTTTTTGATCATTTTATTAAAAAATATTAATGTTTATTGTTAATTAATATAGAAAGTTAGTGTTTTTAATAAATGTGAAATTTTTTCTTTTTGCTCAGATCTAGGAATAACAATGTCTATCATGCCATGAGATTTTAAATATTCTGCTGTTTGAAAATCTTCTGGAAGGTTTTCTTTAACAGTTTCTTCAATAACTCTTCTTCCAGCAAATCCAATTATTGCTCCCGGTTCAGCTATATGAATGTCTCCAAGCATTGCAAAACTCGCTGTAACTCCACCGGTTGTAGGATTGGCAAGTAGAACAATATAGGGTAGATTTTCTTTTTTAACTTTATTAATTGCAATTGTTGTTCTTGGCATTTGCATCAAGGAAAATATACCCTCCTGCATCCTTGCTCCACCTGAAGATGGCACTACTATTAAAGAGCATTGTCTTTTTATAGCTTCTTTAGCAGCTACTATCAATCCATCTCCTACATATCTTCCCATAGATCCAGCCATAAATGAGAAGTCAAAACATGCTAATACTAGAGGTATTTTATTTACAAGACCAAAACTTACTAACAATGCGTCTTCTAATTTTGTTTTATTTTGAGCATCTTTTATACGATCAATATACTTTTTTTTATCTTTGAAATTAATAGGGTCTAATTTTAATTTTGGTATTAAAATATCTTCAATAGTATCCTTGTCTAAAAGAAAATTAATTCTCTCTCTTGCAGATAGATGGTCGTGAAAACCACAGGATTTACAAACATTATTGCTTTCATGAAATTCTTTATGAAATATCATTTGAGAGCATGATTTACATTTAATCCACAATATTTCTTCAGGCTCTTTTATTTTAACAAAAGCCTTGAACTTAGGTAATACTGTTTCTTTAATCCAATTCAATTCTAAACTCCTTTTTTCTAAATAGATATACAATAAGGCTTAATTATGTTTAACATTTTCTGACACCTTACTTATAAAATCTAAACATGAGTTAAGTGTTTGTTTCGTTGGATTACCGTCATTATCTAATGATGATTTTATCAAATCAACTACCGCAGAGCCCACGACTATACCATCTGACATATTAGCCATGGATGATGCTTGAGAAGGAGATCTAATTCCAAATCCTATAATTACTGGTAGATCAGTAACAGTTGTTATTTTTTTCAATTTTATTGATACATTCGCTATATTTGGGGCTTGTGTCCCTGTAATTCCTGTTATTGAGACATAATATACAAACCCAGTTGCATTGAATAATATTTTATTAAGCCTTTTCTCATCGGTCGTAGGTGTAACTAGTCTAATTACACTCAGTTTATTTCTTTCAGCTTCAATATAAAATTCTTCGTCCTCTTCTGGTGGTAAATCAACAATAATTAGGCCATCAACTCCAATTTCAAGGCATTTATTTATAAATTTTTTTTTTCCAAATTTATATATAGGGTTGTAATATCCCATCAAGATAATTGGTGTATGATTATTTTTTTTTCTAAAGATTTCTACTAGAGACAAACATTTTGATAAGTTTATGCCTGATTTAAGGGCTCTTTGACTTGATAGTTGAATTGAAGGTCCGTCAGCCATAGGATCAGAAAAGGGCATTCCAATTTCAATAAAATCCACACCGTTTTTGGGTAATTTTTTTATTAGATTAAGAGAGCTTTTAAAATCAGGATCTCCAGCTGTTAAAAAAATTCCAACAGCTTTTTTATTATTTTTTTTAAGTTCATTAAAAATTTTTTTAATCCGGTTCATCAGCTTTTATTAATTTTATTTCTTCATTATTAATGGTAATACTGATGACAAATCTTTATCTCCTCTACCACACATATTCATAATTATAATCTGACCTTTTCTTTTAGTAGCAAGTTCACCAGTAATATGTAAAGCATGAGCTGGTTCAAGTGCAGGTATAATTCCTTCTAATCTACTACAAAGCTTAAAAGCAATTAAACTTTCCTCATCTGTCGTCGATAAATATTTAATCCTTCCTATATCATATAACCAAGAATGCTCGGGACCTATTCCAGGATAGTCAAGCCCGGCAGAAATTGAGTGTGCGTCATTTATTTGTCCATTATTGTCTTGAAGTAAATAAGTTCTGTTGCCATGAAGTATACCAGGAGATCCAGCTGAGAGGGAAGCAGCGTGAAAGTCAGATTTCAGACCTTTACCGGCAGCTTCCACACCAAAAATTTCGACCTCTTTATCATCAAGAAAAGGATGGAATAATCCTAATGCATTAGATCCACCCCCAATACACGCAACTAAAACATCAGGTAGTCTATTTTCTTTTTCTAAAATTTGTTTTTTTGCTTCTTCTCCTATTACAGATTGAAAGTCGCGGACCATTTTTGGATAAGGATGAGGTCCAGCAGCAGTACCAATAATATAAAAATGTGTATTAGCGTTTGATACCCAAAATCTTAACGCATCATTCATTGCATCTTTTAAAGTACCAGTTCCTGAAGTTACTGTGTTGATTTTAGCACCTAATAATTGCATTCTTTGAACATTAGGTTTTTGTCTTTCAATATCCATTGCACCCATAAATACTTCACACTCAAATCCGAATAGGGCACATGCAGTTGCAGTTGCTACACCATGCTGACCTGCACCAGTTTCTGCAATTATTTTATTTTTACCCATTTTTTTAGCTAATAAAATTTGGCCTATTACATTATTAATTTTATGGGCTCCAGTATGATTAAGCTCGTCTCTTTTTAGGTAGATTTTAGCTCCCCCAAAGTGTTCAGTTAATCTTTCTGCAAAATATAAAGGGCTAGGTCTTCCTATGTAATCTCTTCTATACATTTCTAGTTCACTAATAAAAGATTGATTTTTAATTGCTTTTTCATAAGAATTTTCTACTTCAAGAATAAGAGGCATTAATGTTTCTGCAACAAATCTTCCACCATGAATTCCAAATTTACCATTTGAATCAGGTCCTTTTTTTAAACTATTTAAATTAATTTCTGACATAATTAATCCATTATAAATTTCTACATTTTAAAACAAAGTTTTTAATTAATTGAGGATCCTTAACACCTTTTATTGTTTCAAGTCCAGATGAAATATCTATTGCTGGTGGTCTAGTTATGTCAATTGCTTCATTTATATTATTTATATTTAAACCTCCAGCAAGCATCCATTTTTTTTTTGATTTATAATTTTTTAAAATTTTCCAATCAAATTTTTTACCATTTCCACCAGGCAATTCCTCTGAAGGTGCATCTAATATTAAAATATCACAAATTTCTGCATATGTTTTAATGTGTCTTTTTAAATCTATATTTTTTTTAATGCCAATCCCTTTTATTAAAGGGATGTTAAATTTATCTCTAATATTTTCACATCTTTTAGGCGATTCTTCTCCATGTAGTTGAATATAATCTGGTTTTATAAATTTTTTAATTTCTTGTAAAAAAATATCGTCAGGATTTACAGTTAAAGCAACTATTTTGGATTTTTTAGTTCTATTTTTTGTTAGTAATTTAGCTCTCGTTATTGATAAATTCCTAGGAGATTTATGATAAAAAACTAAACCAATGTAGTTAACACCGATATTTAAGGCAGCATTCATTGAAATTTGATCATTTATACCACAAATCTTAATCTCAAATGAATGTTTCATTACATATAAACTAGACGAAAAATCAAACTTATAAGTATCATTTGTTGATACGATCTTTCATTATTTTGCCCATTCTAAAGAAAGGAATATTTTTTGACGGTACAGCTACAACGGCTCCATTTTTAGGATTTCTGGCAATTCTAGCCTCTCTTTTCTTAACATCAAACACTCCAAAACCTCGTAATTCAACTCTATCATTTTTACTCAAAGCGAAGCTAAGGGTATTGAAAAATACATTAATTATTTTGCTTGCATCTTTTTGATACAATTCAGTATTAATATTAGCAATTTTTATTATTAAATCTGATTTATTCAATATTACACCCTTTTAATTATATTATGAAGAACTTGTATCTTTCTTAGCCAATGCAGCTCCTAAGATATCACCTAAACTTGCGCCACTATCAGACGATCCGAACTCAGCCATTGCTTTCTTTTCTTCTTCTATTTCTTTTGCTTTAATTGAAAGTGAAATTTTTCTATTCTTTTTGTCAATATTAATAACTGCGGCATCAATTTTATCACCCACACCATATCTATCGGTTTTTTGATCTGCTCTTTCGCGTGATAGGTCACTTTTCTTTATAAACCCTTTTAGATTTTCACCAACGTTAACCTCAAGACCGTTATCAATAATATTTGAAATAGTGCAAGTGACTGTTGAACCTTTTCTTATATTTCCTATTTCTGTAGCAGTTACGTCTTCAGTTAATTGCTTGATTCCAAGAGAAATACGCTCTTTATCTATATCAATATCTAATATTTTGGCTTTGATTGAACTTCCTTTAGAATATGTTTTTATCAACTCATCTCCATTGCCATCCCAACTTAAATCTGATAAATGAACTAAACCATCTATATCTTCAGATAATCCTATGAATAAACCAAATTCAGTAATATTCCTTATCTCACCCTCAATTGTTTCTCCAACTTTATTGTTTGATTTATAATTTTCCCATGGGTTATCTACACATTGTTTTATTCCTAAAGAAATTCTCCTTTTTTGAACATCAATTTCTAGTACCATTACTTCAACTTTTTCAGAAGTAGATACTATTTTGCCAGGATGGACATTTTTTTTCGTCCAACTCATTTCTGAAACATGTACTAGGCCTTCTATCCCGTCTTCCAATTCAACAAAAGAGCCATAATCTGTAATATTTGTTACAATTCCTGTCATTTTTGAGCCAACTGGGAACCGTTCAAAAACCTGTACCCATGGATCCTCAGTAAGTTGTTTTATCCCTAATGAAATCCTTTGTGTTTCATCATTAAATTTTATAACTTTGACTTGAACAGATTGACCTATCTGTAAAGCTTCTGACGGATGATTAATTCTTTTCCATGAGATATCTGTTACGTGTAATAGACCATCTACACCACCTAAATCAACAAAAGCGCCATAATCAGTAATATTTTTAATAACGCCTTGTAGAACTTGGCCTTCTTCAAGATTAGCAACTAGTTCAGATCTTGCTTCTGCTCTACTATCTTCTAAAACAGCTCTTCGTGATACAACAATGTTACCTCTTCTTCTATCCATTTTCAAAATCTGAAATGGTTGCGGCGTTCCCATCAAAACACCTAAATCTTTAATAGGCCTGATATCAACTTGACTTCCGGGTAAGAAAGCAGTTGCGCCTTCAAGATCAACTGTAAATCCACCTTTTACCCTACCGAATATGACTCCATTAACTCTTTGTTGTTTTTCGAGAGCTTTTTCTAGGTTAACCCAGGACTCTTCTCGCCTTGCTTTTTCCCTACTTAATATAGCATGACCGTTTATATCTTCTAACCTTTCAATATAAACTTCAACCACGTCTCCAGCATTTATTTTAATATCTTCTTCATTATTTCCAAATTCTCTTAATGGAACTCTTCCTTCAGATTTCAGTCCTACATCAATCAAAATCATATCTTTTTCAACCGACAATACTGTGCCAGCAACAACTGAACCTTCAATGCTTGTCATTTCTTGAAAGCTTTGATCTAGTAATTCTGCAAAGCTTTCATTCACAGGTGAGGCTGTTACATCAGCTTGGGACAATATTTTCTCCTATCTTAGTTAGCATATAAGCAATTTACTGAGGTTATAATTATGGAAACAAAAGAAATCAATCTAATAATTATAATAAAATAAATTTTCAGTAGGTTATTTGCTTATTTAATTTGCTAAAACCTCCATTTTTTTAGCATCTCATTTTTTTCTTTCAATAATATTGGCAACTTTTAACAATAATTCTTCAGGATTAATTGAGGTAGTATCGATAACATAAGCATCTTTAGCTGGAACTAAAGGTGATATTTGTCTGTTACTATCAATTCTATCCCTTTCTCTCATATTATTCATCAAAACTTGCAACATACACTTTTCATCATTTTCATGCAAGAAAGATATATTTTTTTCTAACAATCTTCTTTTAGCTCTTATTTTTAATGACGCAGTAATAAAGAACTTAAAATCTGCATTTGGGAGAATTGTGGTACCAATATCTCTTCCATCTAAAATACAACCACCAAATTTTTTTTTACTTGAATTGTTAAATTCTTTTTGTTTGTTGTTTAAAATCTCTCTAAGATTAGGAAAAGTAGCAATCTTTGACGCAAGTTTAGCAACGTCTTCAGTTCTTAAATTTGTATTTTTCAATTCTTTGAAATTTAAAATCATTGCAAAATTACAACTGGTTTTTTCTAATTCTGGCGTGTTGACTTTATTATCCTTTATAAGTTCATAAGCAACCTTACGATACAACAATCCTGTATCTAAATAAGGAAAACTATATTTATCAGATAGTTTTTTGCCTAAAGTACCTTTTCCAGAAGCTGCTGTTCCATCAATTGCTATTTCTATCATTAAATATTGTTTTTTCTGTTAATTAAAAAATTTTAAGTTACTACCAATCTTATTCATTTTTTGCATAAAAAAAGGAAAAGAAGAGTTTATTGTATCTGTGTTTCTTACAATAATTGCTTTTTCAGTGATCAAACCTAAACATAAAAAAGACATAGCAATTCTATGGTCTAGATTGGAATCAATCTCTATATTGCCAATTATTTTAGCATTAGGACCTTTTCCTTCTATAACCATGCTGTCGCTAGTTTCATGAGTAACCACACCTATTTTTTGTAAACCCTCACAAACTGTTTTTATCCTGTCAGTTTCCTTATATCTAAGCTCTTCAACCCCTTCCATTACTGTCTTTCCTATTGCTCTGGTTGCTGCTATTGATAATATAGGGTATTCGTCAATCATAGATGCAACTCTTGATTTAGGGACGGTTATTCCTTTTAAGCTACTTGAACTTGCAGTAATATCAGCAATCAATTCACCATTCTTTTCTCTATGATTAGAAAACTGAATATTGGCACCCATTTCAATCAAAGTTTTATATAGACCAATCCTAAGCTCGTTTATGCACACATTCTCAACATTAATTTTACTATTAGGAGTTATTATAGCAGAAACAATTGGAAATGCTGCACTAGATGGGTCTGCCGGAATACTAAGATTTAATGGCTTTAGTTCAGGGATACCATCTAAAGTTATTTCCCATGACATGTCATCTAATTGATGTGTTGAAATATTAGCACCAAAAAATTTCAGCATTCTTTCTGTATGATCCCTCGATAAAGATGGTTCTATAATTGTTGTTTTTCCTAATGAGGATAACCCTGCAAGTAATATACTGGATTTTACTTGAGCAGATGAAACAGGGCTTTGATATTTAATTGGTAAAGGAATTTTACTACCTTGTATTTTAATTGGTAAATTACTAGTTTGGCTCCTTATTACAGCACCTGTTTTTTTTAAGGGTGTTGTTACTCTTTTCATTGGTCTTTTTGATAAAGACTCGTCTCCTATAAATGTAGCTTCAACGTCAGATCCTGCTACTAATCCCATTAGCAATCTAGCCCCAGTTCCAGAATTACCCATATTTAGTGTATAGTTAGAGCCAAAAAAATTACCTATTCCACTACCAAATACCTCCCATTTATCATTTAATTTATTTATTTTAACTCCTAGAATTTTTAGAGCTTCAGCTGTTGCAATAACGTCTTCACTTTCCAAAAGATTATTTATTTCAATTCTGCCACTGACTAAAGAACCAATGATCAACGATCTATGTGAAATGGATTTATCTCCAGGAACACTCAAATTCCCAGATAAATTTATAGATTTACTAGACGATATTGAATTCATTAATGCCCATTATATCTCATTAAGAATGCAAATATATATTTAATTTAATAAATGTTAACAAAATTATTAAAAAATCTTTTGACAGAATTAAAATTTTTAGTCTAATCCCATATTGGAAATAATTTTGCGGGAGTTTGATAATGGCAAAACCAGAATGGGGTAAAAAAAGAATTTGTCTTGCTTGTAATACAAAATACTATGATCTGAATAAATCTCCTATTATTTGTCCTTCATGTGGTAGTGAGTTTGATCCAGACATATATTTAAAGAGTAGGAAAGGTAAAAATTTATTAGCAAAAGTGGTTTCTGAAAAAAAACAAAACATGTCCGTAGATATGTCGAATATAGATGATATTGAGACTGATACGGACAATGAAGTTGTATCAGACGATGATCCGTTACTTGATATAAATACAGAAAATCAAGACACTGAAACTGAAGCAGGAGTTGAATTAAATATAGAGGAAGATATTTCTTTTATTGACGAAGATGATATTAATGAAGATGATGAAGTTAATGAAGAAATTATTGATGAAAAGAAATAAAGTTTTAATGAAAGGGGCTATAGCTCAGTTGGGAGAGCGCTACACTGGCAGTGTAGAGGTCAGCGGTTCGAACCCGCTTAGCTCCACCATTGATAATTAACAAGTAAGTGTGTTTATTAAATATAAATATTTTGAAGTTTTAAAAAAATAATTCTTTAACTAAAGGATACTTAAATATGCCAGTTGTTGGTTTCTTTAGTAAAAACACTACTATAAAACTTCAAAATGAATGGGAAAAAAGATTACGGATCCATTTCCCTTCGATAAAGTTGGTTCCACTATTGTCTAAAGATGCAGAAGAAGCAACATCAGCACTCATATGGAAAGCTCCTCTAAAGAGATTAGAGGATCTTAATAATCTCAAAGGGTTAATATCATTGGGTCAAGGTGTAGACCATATTCTTAAAAACGACTCAATACCTAAAAAAATCCCAATTGTTAGAATAGTTGATCCCTATATGGCAAAATCTATGAGTCATTGGGTTATTCTTTCTATTCTTAATTTTGTTAGGGATACTTATGGCTATGATAATCAAGAAAAAATAAAACTATACAAATCCAGAAAAGAATTAAATTTTTTATCCTTAAAAGTTGGAATATACGGACTAGGAGCCATAGGAAGTGTGGTAGCAAAAGATTTATATAATTTGGGGTTTAAAGTAGAAGGTTGGAGTAGAACTAAAAAAGAAATTGAAGGTATTAATTGTAATTATGGAGAAAATTCCATTGAAAAATTAATAAGTAATTGTGATATCCACGTTTGTCTTTTACCACTTACGCCGTCTACAACTAATATTTTTAACAAATCAATCTTTGCTAAAATGAGACGTGGATCTTGTTTTATAAATGCGGGCAGAGGTGAGCACGTTGTTGAAGATGATTTAATCGAAAATTGTAAATCGGGACACATCTCAAATGCCATTTTAGATGTTTACAGAAATGAACCATTACCAAAAGATCATAAATTTTGGGAGCAAAAAAATATAAGAATATGGCCACATGTAGCCGCTGAAACAAATCCAAAGACAGCTGCTAAACAGATAGCAAATGCAATTAAATGCATTGATAATGGAGAAATGCCGCCTAATACAGTAGATCGCAATTTAGGTTATTAGCATACCTAATATTTTAAGGAGATTCTCATGAGCTTAAAAAAACAAATTACTGACTTGAATAATATCCGAGGTGCGATGATTTTTGAATTTTTTAGCCCAGGTATACCTATTATTTTAAAAAATGCGGGTTGCAAATTTATAATTTTTGACATGGAGCATGGTGGTCTTTCATTAGAGCAATTTAAAACTCTTGCAATAATAAGTAATGCTAACAGCATCTCACCTTTAATACGAATACCACAAGTAAATTATAATTATGTAGCTAGAGCCTTAGATTTGGGCGCTGCTGGTATTATGGCACCTATGGTTAACACATATGAAGAGGCACTGAATATTGTTCAATATTCAAAATACCCACCAAATGGAGTAAGGGGTGCAGGATTTGGTTTTGCTCATGATAATTATAAAAATGAAAGCCCGTTATCTTATATACACACGGCAAATTCTAACTTAATAAACATCATCCAAATAGAATCTAAACAAGCACTGGATAATGTTGAAGAAATAGCGGCCATTGATGGTGTGGACTGTTTATGGGTTGGGCATTTTGACTTAACAAATTTTTTAGGAATTCCTGGCCAATTTGGCTCAGATATTTACTTTAATTCTATAAAAAAAGTTGTGGCTGCTGCTAAATTAAATAAAAAAAGTCTTGGAATAATGGTTAATAATCAAGATGAGCTTAAAATGTACTCCGACCTTGGTTTCAATATGATCGCTGTTGGTACAGAAATGAGCATTTTATCAAGATCAATTTCTCAAATACTGCAATAATTTTTTAATTAAATTTTATGGAGAATTTATGATGTTTAAAGTTGGTATTTCTGGAGATTTATTAAATAGTGAGAATGAACCCTGCTTTGGGAATGATCCATTAGAACTTTTAAAAAATAGAAAAGATATAGAAATATCTTGGATGGATAAGACAATATCTGAAATAACTCCTGAAATGACGTCGGTGTATGATGCGATACTTCTCAATTTACCAAAAGCAAATGCTCATTCTGTATCTAACACTGATTGCAAATTAAAAATTATATCTAGATTTGGTGTGGGATTTGATTCTGTTGATATTGAGGCTATGAAAAGAAAAAATATTATAGTCACAAACACACCAAATGCAGTGAGAAGACCTGTTGCAGTTGCGACATTAACGATGTTATTTGGTTTAGCGGGTAAATTAATTAAAAAAGATAAACTTGTAAGGTCAGGAAATTGGAATCAGAGAACGAATTTTATGGGGGTTGGACTTAGTAGGAAAACTTTGGGTGTTGTAGGTGCAGGGAGTATTGGCACTGAAACGATCAAACTCTCTAAACCTTTTTTTAAAAATATACTAGCTTTTGATCCATTTTTGTCAGAAGAAGAAATTTCTCAAAAAGGTGCAGTTAAAACTGAGCTTCACGAGTTAGCATCAAAATCTGATTTCATAGTGATACTTTGTAATCTTGACAGTTCTACTGAATCTATGATTGATTCCGAATTTTTCTCAAATATGAAAAGGAGTGGATATATTTTTAATTTATCAAGAGGACCTGTCATTAACGAAATTGATTTAGAGAAAGCATTAGAAGATAAAAAAATTGCGGGGGCTGGTTTAGACGTAACCAACATAGAGCCACTAGACACAAATAGTAACTTACTTAAAAATGATAATGTTATAATTACACCACATGCACTTTGTTGGACTGATGAATGTTTTAATGATATTGCTATTGAAGCTATAAATTCAATCTTAAATTTTATTGATGAAAAACCAATATTGAATCAAGTTAATAAGTAATTAAGCTGCTTTCCCGCGGACTGATTGAGAAATTACGGCAAAAGCACTTTCAGTATTTTTGCAACCTCTTAATTTGGTTGTTAGCTCTTTGTTTCTGAGTAATCGTGACACTAGTGCTAAGGCTTGCAAATGTTCAGATCCGCTATTGTCAGGTGCTAATAGTAAAAATATTATATCAACTGGTTGGTCGTCATTAGCATTAAAATCTAAACTATTTGATAGCAACGCCACAAATACCTTAGGCTTATCTATATCTGGACAATTAGCATGAGGAATAGCTATTCCATTACCAACGGCAGTAGATCCTAATTTTTCACGTTTTGTTAGTGCTTCAAGTAGGATACGTGAATCAATTTTAATATCTTTTTCAGCCAATTTAGATAATTCATCAAGTACGTTTTTTTTTGCTACTCGCTTCAAAATTAACCAAAAAAGATTTATCAGACAACATATCTTTAATATTCATTTTTTACCTTAATAAGTGAATCAAATATTCAAGGAACGTTAATTAGTATTAACTGAGATATCAGTCAAGTTTATATTATAATTATTTTTATTTAAAAATTATTTCCAAGATAAACATCTCGAACTCTTTTATCAGATTTAATTTGATCGGGATTTCCAGACATTATAACAGATCCTTCAAAAAGTATATATGCTTTGTCAACAATTCCTAGTGTTTCACGGACATTATGATCTGTTATAAGCACACCAATATTTTTAGATTTTAACTTATGAATTAAATTTTTCACATCATCAATAGCTATTGGATCAATTCCAGCAAGAGGTTCATCAAGCAATATATAACTAGGGTTTGTAGCCAAAGCCCTAGCAATTTCTGTACGTCTTCTTTCACCTCCAGATAAAGTTGCACCATATGAATTTCTTATCTTGCCAATATTAAATTCAGACATTAATTCTTCTAAAATTTGAAATTTTTCATTATTAGTATATTTCTGAATTTCCAAAACTGATAAAATATTTTGTTCAACTGTTAATCCCCTAAAGATGGATGATTCTTGTGATAAATATCCTATACCATTTTTGGCACGAATATGCATTGGCAAGTGATTAATCTTTGACCGGTTAAGTATTATATCTCCTTCATCAGCGGTAATAAGACCAGCTATTATGTAAAAACATGTAGTTTTACCGGCTCCATTAGGTCCAAGAAGTCCAATGGCTTCCCCTTTTTGTAAATCTAAAGAAACTTTATTGACAACCTTCCTTTTATCATAAGTTTTGGAAATAGATCTGATAACTAAACCTTTTTTAATGTTGTTTTCTTCATTATTGTTTTTTGATAGTTTGAAATTACTATAATCTTCAACTTTTTGAAAAGAAGGTGATTTTAGGCGTTTGAGTTCTTCTTCTAATTTACTCAATTTTACCTCCTTTATTCAATTTTTTTACAGGAGAGAAAATACCTTTAACTCTTTTTTTCTCTTTAGGGTCGCCAATAATATTACTTATACCAGTTTTAAGATTAGTTATTCCTTTTGATCCACTAATTTTAGAATTCTGGTTAATTATTGCTACATTTCCTGAAAGTCTTATAATCTCATCTGATGAATCGTAGACACCTATATCGGCTTTTGATTTTTTTCCTTTATCTTTCCAAGCTTCTGGTATCATAAGCATCATAGCATGCGATAATGAATAACCAGACATTACGAGCAGTTCTAAAGCGTTATCGAATGTAGCTGAGTCTGAAGGAGATTTTTCAATAATTGGCCATATTTTCTCTAAATCATCTTTTAATACTTCTGATGACATACTGTACCTTCTCGAATTCATCCAGTTAGTATTGCCTTTGACAGTGTTTATTTCTCCATTGTGGCATAAATACCTAAATGGTTGCGCAAGCCTCCAAGACGGAAATGTATTTGTAGAAAATCTTTGATGAAACAAAGCAATAGCTGTCTTAAAATTTTTGTTTTGGAAGTCAATATAAAATTTAGATAAGTTTGGGGCTAAAACCATTCCTTTAAATATAATTGTCCTTGAAGAGAGTGAAACAACATAAAAGTCGTCCCAGTCGTCTTTTTCATTTTGGAGTAAAAAAAGACATTGTTTTCTGATCACATAAAGTTTTCTTTGAAATTCTTGCTCTGTTAATGTAGCTTCGTCTTTTTTAATAAAAAATTGTTTTATAATTGGTGCATTATCTTTAACAGTTTTACCTAATACACTCTCATCTACAGGAACATCTCTCCAACAAATTAGTTTTTGATTTTCGTTTTTTATTGCTTTTTCAACTGCTTGAATTGCTAATTCTGCCCTCTTTTCCTGAGATGGTAAAAACACCATCCCTACACCATAGTTTCCAACTTTTGGTAAGTTTATATTGGAATTAATTAAGGTTTTTCTAAAAAAGTCATCAGGTATCTGTATTAATATCCCCGCGCCATCTCCAGCTAAGGGATCTGCTCCAATCGCACCTCTATGATCAAGATTATGAACAATTTCTAGGGCTTGATGTACTATTTCATGTTTTGGTTCATTTTTAATATTCGCAATAAACCCAAAACCACAATTCTCATGTTCATTTTGAGGATCATATAAACCATATGCTTTTGGAAAACCCATTTTGTTAGTCTTGTTTTTCTTCATCCATTAATCCTTAATATTAATTGGCTAATGTAGGCTATAGAGTGCATTTTGTTGTTAAGTAACACCTTAAAGGAAGTGGAACATAATTAATATAACTACAATTGTAAAATGATTCATTATATGTCAGGTATGCATAAATTGCATTTCAAAAATGATTAACAAATTAATTAATTATTTCTGCTTCTTTTGTCATAAAATCTTTAAAAGCTTTTATTCTAGAGTCATTTCTTAATTCATAATTAAAACACAATGAAATTGACATTTTAGGACCATCTAATTGTGATAAAACTTCTGTAAGCTCTATCATTTCAAATTCCATCCAATCAGGTAATGAGGCTATT